>CBFGVD010000208.1:0-6301 GCA_965651965.1 uncultured Verrucomicrobiaceae bacterium
GATCTCCTGAAGCATGTCGGTGGCGGTGCGGAGGAAGTCCTCCTTGTCCATGAATTCCTTCTCGTTGTTCGCGCGGTCCCGGCGCTGCACGCAGACCTTGCGGGTCTCGATGTCGCGGGGACCGATCTCGATGCGGACCGGCACGCCCTTCTTGATCCACTCCCACTTCTTCACGCCGCCCTGGATATCCCGGGTGTCCACGTGCACGCGCAGGGGATCTCCGTGGAAGCGCTTCTCCAGCCGCAGGGTGTCGGCCAGGGCCTTGCAGGCATCCAGCACGCCTTGCTTCGTGTCCTCCTTCGGCGTCACCGGAATGATCACGATCTGCTGGGTGGCCACGCGGGGCGGCAGCACCAGGCCGTCGTCATCCGCGTGCGCCATGATCAGCGTGCCGATCATGCGGGTGGAGACACCCCAGGAAGTGGTGTGGGCGTGCTGCACCGTGCCGTCCCGTCCGGTGAAGGAAATGTCCTGCGCCTTCGAGAAATTCTGGCCGAGGTAGTGGGAGGTTCCGGCCTGGATGGCCTTCTTGTCCTGCACCATCGCCTCCACCGTCAGGGTCATGTCGGCCCCCGGGAAACGCTCGTTCTCGGTCTTTTCGCCCGGAACCACCGGGATTGCCAGGTGATCGCGGAGGAAGGTCTCATACACGCGGTGCATCTGCCGGGTCTCGGCGATCGCTTCCTCCTGCGTCTCGTGCGCGGTGTGACCCTCCTGCCAGAGGAATTCCGCGGTGCGGAGGAAAAGGCGCGGGCGCATCTCCCAGCGCATCACGTTCGCCCACTGGTTGATGAGCAGGGGCAGGTCGCGGTAGCTCTGTACCCAGCGGGCGAAAGCCGCACCGATGATCGTCTCCGAAGTCGGGCGGATCACGTAGGGTTCCGCCAGTTCGCCGGTGGGGATCATCTTCGTCTTGCCGGTGGCCTCGTCCTTCCGCGCTTCCAGGCGGTGATGGGTCACGACCGCGCACTCGGTGGCGAAGCCCTCCGCGTGCTCGGCCTCCTTTTCCAGATAGGAAAGCGGGATCAGCAGGGGGAAATAGGCATTCTGGTGGCCGGTCTCCTTGAACATCCGGTCGAGCTGCTGCTGGATCAGTTCCCAGATGCCGTAGCCCCACGGCTTGATCACCATGCATCCGCGGGTTTCCGAATTCTCGGCGAGATCGGCGGCTTTCACGACCTGCTGGTACCACTCGGGGAAATCCTGGGCGCGGGTCGGCGTGATGGCGGTTTTATCGGACATGGGGATGGCAGGAATGAGCCGCGGCGGCGGCGGGCGGATTTGGAGCCGGGAGACGGGGATTTGCACGCGAATTTTCCGCCCCGGGGCGGCCGATCCACGGTCCGGCCGGGCCTTCGCGTGAATTCTTGCACCGCGAATCCTGGCGGGTACCGCGCAGGTTTACCTGCGCCGCGGCAACACGAAGGAAGCCGAGGGTCTGCTCGCACGGATCAAGGAGCCCGCGGTGCGGGAGATGGTGAAGCGGGAGTGAGGAAGGCAGCTTTCCGGCCATTGACCCGTTTGTCGGATCGTGCGATTTTCATGCTGTGAGCATCGCCGATATTCCCACGGAAAAGCTGTCGCGCCCGGACAAGATCGCGCTGATGGAAAAATTGTGGAGCGAGCTTTCCGCCGAGCCGGACCAGTCCGACCCTCCGGCTTGGCATGAGGAGATCCTGGCAGCACGCGCCGACGAATGGGAGAAACGCGGCGAAATCAGTGAAGATTGGGAAACGGCAAAGGAAACCCTTCGCCCGCGCCGTTGATGCAGGTGAGGATTCTGCCCTCGGCAAAGCGCGACCTCCGGAACGGCTTTGATTTCTACGAGAACCAGGAACCCGGAGTCGGGGACTATTTTCTTGAATCCCTGTCGTCGGACATCGGCTCCCTACGCCTGTTCGCCGGAATCCACCGCCAGCACAACCGGAGCTTCCGCTTCACCGCGAAAAGATTTCCCTACTGGATCTACTACCGTATCGACGACGGGGTCGCCTACGTGACCGCGGTCCTGGATGCCCGGAGGGATCCCCGTTATATCGAAGCCCGTACAGGTCGGAGGCCGTCGGACGGATGACAAGCACGGCGGATCAGGACAAACGCTCCGCCGCCTCCCGCAGCAGTTCTTCCGTGCTCTCCCAGCCGATGCAGGAATCCGTGATCGATTGGCCGCGGACGAGCTGGTCCAGCGGACGCGGGAAGGCCTGGTTCCCGGCGACGAGATTGCTCTCCAGCATCGCCCCGCGAATGGAGAGATCGCCCGCCGCGCGCTGGCGCAGGATTTCCCGGAAGACCCCGGGCATTTTCGCCTGGTCCTTGCCGCAGTTCGCATGCGAGGCATCAACGATCAGGGAAGGTGCCAGCCCTCCCTTTTCCAAGGCCGCGCGCGCCGCGGCCACGCCCGTCTCGTCGTAATTCGGCCCATGGTCCCCGCCGCGGAGAATGACGTGACAATCGGGATTTCCCGTGGTCGAGACGGAGGAGGCAATCCCTTCCTCCGAGACGCCGAGAAAGGTCTGCGGGCGGGAGGCCGCCTTCACGGCATTGATCGCCGCCGTCAGGTCGCCGGAGGTGGTGTTCTTGAAACCGACCGGCATGGACAGGCCGGAGGCCATCTGCCGGTGCGTCTGGCTTTCCGCGGTCCGCGCCCCGATGGCGGACCAGGAAATGAGATCCGCGATGTACTGCGGGGTGATGGGATCGAGCAACTCGGTGGCCGTGGGCAGGCCGACATCGATCACGCCGCGCAGGAACTGCCGGGCGCGGCGCAAGCCCTCCGGGATATCGTCCGTGCCGTCGAGGTGCGGGTCCATGATGAGGCCCTTCCAGCCCACCGTGGTGCGCGGCTTCTCAAAATACACCCGCATCACGATGTAAAGTTTCTCCCGCAGGCGCTCCGCCAGGGCGGCCAGCCGGTGGGCGTATTCGATCCCCGCCTCCGTGTCGTGGATCGAGCAAGGACCCACGATCACCAGGAAGCGCGGATCGTTCCCGGAGAGGATCGAGCGCAGGGTGGCGCGGGAATTCGCCACGAAATCCGCGCGCGCGTCCCCGCGCGGGATCTCCGCCTGAAGCCGCGCGGGCGAAGGCAGCGGGACATTACGGGCGACGTGCAGGTCGGTGACGCGGGCGGACATGGGGGAAGGGTATCCGCCGGAGATGAAAGGTGCCAAGCGCCAATGGAACGGGCGAGGTGAGCTGATAAGCCGATTTGATCAGCCTAGGGAACGCCAGAGTCACTCCAAGGGAATCTCGAGCCCTGGAAAACAAAGCCGGGCACGCGACCGATACGTTTTCTCCACCTCGTCGAGTCCGGTGAGCCCGAGCGCGTAGGCATTGCCGGCTTCCAAGCTCAAAAGCCTGTCCAAGGCCAACGCCGCCACGATTGAAACATAGCGATCTTTCGAGCGAAGTTTTTCGAGTGATGTTGTCACCGCACTTTCGCCACATCTCGCCAGCACTTCCGCCTGGAATTGTAATTCCTGGATGTAGCGAAGCCCGCTTATGCCACGCTTGGGATCTTCCACTAGGTGCCCCCCGTAGATCGTCGGCACCGCCGATCCATCGTGCATAAACTGGACAGGCAGATCGAACCATTGTCCCTGCTCGAACCATGAGAAGAGTGTGACGGCGCGGTCCTCCTGAGCGCTTTGGGAGATAGATGGAAATGCTACCAGGGTCAGCAAGAAGAGCAGGCTTCGCATGAATCGCGGATCGTGGGATTCCATTGATAAAAACCACCCAATCCCAATTCAGCCGGTGATTTGCCCGCTTTGGGATTTACCGGGCAACTTGGTTTCCCCGGATCCGGGCACCCCATCCCTTGATTCTGACTTCTGGTGATTTCTCCGTTTACCCTACAAGGCCGGGATGAAAACCGTTTTCCTGACCCTTTTCTACATTGGAGCGGTAACTGCTGCCAGAGCAGCAGTTACGTCCTGCCGCTTCACGCCTTCGCCCAAGGCCCCGTGACCGCCAAGGTCAGGCCGCGGCTCTGGAGATTGATGAAAAACCACTTCCCGTCCGGGGAGAAGCAACCGCCGGCGAATTCGCCCTGGGCGTTCGAATTCCGCGCCAGGGTGAAAATCTTTCCTTCCGGGGTGACGCAGCGGACGTGGGCCGCGGGCGAGAAGCTGGGATCGATCAGGTCCTCGCAGACCACGATGCCGCCCCATGGGGCGGGGCAGAGGTTGTCTCCGTTCGTCAGCAGGTCGCTTTCCTCCGGCTGGAGGAAAAGCTCCAGGGTGTCCGGCTTGTCCGCCGTGCCGGAGGGCACCAGCTTGAAAATCTGGCCGCGGCGGGAGGGCCCCCCGTCCGTGCAGCAGATGTACAAGGAGGACTCGTCCACGAGGTGGATCCCCTCCCCGCGGGCGAAGCGGGCCGCACCGGCGGCGTAGCCGCGCATGCGCAGGTCGTCCTTCGGGGCGTCGGTATCGCTCAAGTCGATCCAGGTCGCCTTCAGCGGCTCTCCCGGCGCAGGCCATTTCGATTCCGGGGAATAGTTCCGCAGATCGGCGGAGGGCCGGTCCACGATCGCCAGGGCCTGGAGCTTGCCCTTGGTGAAATCGTTCTTCTTTTCCGGCAGGAAGCGGTAGAGCAGGCCGTCGCCCCGGTCCTCGGTCAGGTAGAGGATGCCGGTGCGGGGATCGAGCGCCACGGCCTCGTGGCGGAAACGGCCGAGCGCCTTCAGGGCCACCGGCTGCTGGAGGCCGGGCTCGGCGGTCGCCTTCACCTCGAAGCACCAGCCGTGGCGGAGGCCGCGCTCGCCTACCAGATCCGCCGGTTCCTCGCAGGTGATCCAGGAGCCCCAGGGCATCGGTCCCCCCGCGCAATTCCGGTCGGTGCCGGTCAGGGACAGGAAATGGGCCGTCTTCTCGCCCGTGGCCGGGTCGAAGACGAGATTGGAGGTCCCGCCCAGGGAAGGCTCCGCCCGGTCCTTGCCGGGGTCGTAACAAAAGGCATCGTCGAAGCCGTCCGGGAGCCGGGTATTGTCCTCGAACGGCCCCATGCCGGTCATTTCCTGGCCGAGTTCGTGATTGCACACCACCACGACCTTCCCGCCGGGGCCCGGGAAAGCGGCCATGCCGTCGGCCATGCCCGGCACCTTGTAGCCGTCGCTCATCGCATCGCCGCGCTTCGCCAGGATTTTGTAGGTGAAACCTTCCGGCAAATCCAGGATGCCCTTCGGATCCTTGAGCAGCGGGCCGAAAGGCTCGATCAGCCGGGCGGAAGGCTCCGCCAGCACGTAGCGCTGCAAACCCAGGAAGGCGAGACCGGTGGCCCCGAGGAAAGAACGGCGGGTAATCATGATCGGGTCACTCAAGGTCCGCGGCGCGGCAGGTCAAGCCCCGGACGGCCAAGTGTCGATTTCGCCTCCTCCGGGCGAAAAATTCACACCGGGAGCCCCGGCGCGAGATGGATGTTTGACAGCCCCGCGCGAGGCGTGGTTCTTTTCGTCAACCTGCAATCAAAAAAGCCTAGTCCATGAGCGAAAACGAAATCCCGCCGCCGAAGCAAACGTCGTCGATCCCGCAGCCCCGCGGCACGTCCTCGATCCCGGCTCCCAAGCAGACTTCCTCGATTCCGCTGAAGAAGGAGACCGTGCGCGTGACGCTCAAGGCTTCCGACGCGCCGCCGGCCACGCCGAACGCGCCCGTGGTGGCCGCCCCGACCAAGCCGCCGATGCCCACCGGCCTGGGTGGCGCGCCGCCGGCCCCCAGCGTGGCCGCCCCGACCGCGGGTGCCCCGAAGCCGCCGGCCCCCGCGCCGACGATCGCGCTGCGCCCCGCCGGCGCCCCGACTGCTCCGGCTCCCGCCCCGACCATCCGGATCAATACTCCGGGTGCCCCCGGCGCGCCGGGCCTGAAGACCGCCCCCCTGGGCGGCGCTCCCGTCAACACCGTTTCCCTGCCGAAGGCCACCGTGCAGCTCCAGCCGCCGACCCAGCCGCTCGGCACCGCCGGCCCCGGCCTGGGTGCCACCGCTTCCTTCCAAACTTCCGAAGATGAGGAAGAAGAAGGCAACGACACCCTGGTGACGGTGCTCTCGGTGCTCGGCTTCCTCGGTGCCGCCGCCGTGGTTGTCCTGCAGTTCCAGATCGTCGGCCTGGCTGGCAAGACCCTCAGCGACCTGTTCTGATCGCCGCCGCGAACCTTCATTTTCCCGAAATCATGATCTACCCCATCATCAGCTTCGTTCTGGCGCTCGTGGTCCTCTTCCTGGCCTTCTCGGCGGGGAATCTGCCGACCTGAGGACCGCCGCATCCGTTTCATTCCGGGGCCGTCCCGCCGCATCCCGCGGCAGG
>CBFGVD010000209.1:0-6283 GCA_965651965.1 uncultured Verrucomicrobiaceae bacterium
CGCAGCCATCGCCGCGATTTCCTCCGGCCGGTAGGCGAAATCCCCCCCGCGCGGGCGGATCATCATCGCGATCTCGCCGGGGAAAAGCGCACGCGCCTGCAGGAGCATCCCGGCGCTCGGGGTCAGTCCTCCTTCCGTCAGGGAGGCACAAAGTTCGATCCGGTCCGCGCCGCCTTCCGCGGCGGCGATGACGGAATCCACGGAGTCCAAGCAAATTTCCAAGACCATGCCGCGACCCTGTGCGTGGGCCCGGGGTCTGGCACGGAGAAATTCCCGCGCGCCGCCGCTTTTCCGGATCGCGGGGATCCGCATTTGCGGCTTTGGTGGGGCGATGATTCCGGAGCGGCTCGAACTGCGTCTGCGAGATGGTACACCGGTCGTGGCCCGCCCGCTCACCCCCGCGGACCGCGCCTATGTCGCGGAGGGGTACCGCATGCTCTCGCCGGAGGCCCGCTACCAGCGCTTCTGGGTGCGGGACGGCGAGATCATCGGGGATGCGATGCTGGACCGTCTCCTCACCGGGGAGCTCCCCGCGCATGCCATCTGGACGGTCTTCGACCCCGCGCGGGAAGGCTTTCCCGCCCTGGGGGCCGCGAGCTTCTGGCGTTCGAAATCCGATCCGGCGGATGCCGAGATTTCCGCCACGGTGCTCGACCGGGAACAGGGCCGGGGAGTCGGGACGCTGCTGCTTTCGATCCTCTGGCTGCTCGCCTACCGCTGCGGCATCCAGACCTTCACGGGTTACACCATGCCGGAGAATGCCGCCGCGCTCCGCTGGATGCGGGATACCGGGGCGGAGGGGCATTGGGACGGTTACAATGCCGTCTTCCGCTGGAAACTGGGGGATCTGGATGCCATTCCGGCCACACCCGCGGGGGCGGATCTGGCATCCCGGCTGGCAGAGCTTTCGCCGCTGCTGCTTCCCGCCGAATGAGCGGGAGAGCCGCTCAGGCCCGGCTTTTGGCCATTCCCTTCTCGCCCAGGACTGGCTGGGGCGTCGGGATGTGCTGCCGGCGCAGGCCGAATTGCCGCACGGCGTGGCGCTGCAGGTGGGCCATGGCCTCGGAGATGTCGTCGGTGAAGAAAATGAGCTCCGGATCGCCCGGGCTGATCGTCCCGGCCTCGGCCATGTGGTAAACGAAATCCATCAGCGGCTCCCAATAGTCCTTGCCCATCAGGATGATCGGGAAATTCCGGATCTTTCCCGTCTGGATCAGCGTCATGGTCTCGAACATTTCGTCCAGGGTTCCCGCACCGCCGGGCATGACCACGAAGGCGTAGGAATACTTCACCAGGATCATCTTGCGGGTGAAGAAGTAACGCATCGTCACGGAGCGATCCACGTAGGGATTCAGATGTTGCTCGAAGGGCAGCTCGATGTTCACCCCGATGGAGCGGCCGCCCGCTTCGTGGGCACCGCGGTTCGCGGCCTCCATGATGCCCGGCCCGCCCCCGGTGATGACCGTGAAGCCCAGCTCGGCGATCGCCGCCCCGACCTCGCGGGCCATTTCGTAGTAGGTCGTGCCCGGTTCCGTGCGCGCGGAGCCGAATACCGTCACCGCGGGTCCCACGAAGTGGAGCGTGCGGAAAGCCCGCAGGAAATCCGCGCCGACGCGGAAAATCGTGCCCAGATCGTGGAAACGGGAGCGGGGGCCGGCCAGGAAGCCGCGGTCCGGATTCTCCAGCTCGAAACGCTCTTCCTCGCGGATGGCTTCCTCATTGATGTCGTGCTCGGCGGTCGGTTGCGGGAAATCGGGGCAATCGGGCGGCGTCATGAAAGCTTGTCTAACACGGCATTCCGGCCCCCGCCACGGCGAATCGGGCGGGAGAAACACGGGATCACCCCCCCGGCTCGGAAGGCTTGCCCGGCGCCGCCCGCGGTGTCACCTTCCGCGTGCCAGCATGCTGCCGCAGAGAAAAACACCCCCCGCGGATGGTTCGGACGGCCGGAAAGGCTTCGAGGTCCGGGTGATCGGCGGCGGAGGGCCCTTGTCTGCGGAACCGCGGGCTTCCGGGCCGCTTGCGGAGAGCGGTATCGTCATCGGCGGGCGCGGCCCGCGGGAAACGTCCGCCGCGGATCCGGACGAGGCTCCGGTCCGGCGGCTCGAGGTCGATCAGGATGGCGATCACCTGCAGGTCAAATCCACCGCGGAAGTCGAACCCGCCGCCGCGGCGGGCGAATCTTCCCGGCACCGCGGCAAGAAGCGCCGGGGTCTCCAGCATTGGACGCTGTGGATGGCCGCGGCCTGCGTGGGCATTACCGTCCTGGCCGTTGCCGGGCTCATGCTTCAGAAAAAGTCGAATGCCCTGGATCCTTCCGCCGCCCCTGCCGTGGAAGAGCAGGCTCCCGCGCCGCCCACGGCCGCGGAGGTGGAGCGGGATTTCTTCGTCGCGCATGCGAATGAACTCAGCAGCGAGGCGGAAGAGATCCTCCGCCGCTATGCCGCCGCGGCTTCGATGGAAGAAGTGTTGCCGCTCGTGCGCGATCCGGAGCGTGTCCGCGGGGCATTGGAGGCGAAATGGAAGCCGTGGGGAGTGGAACCTTCCTTCGCCCCTTCCGCCATGATTTCCGGAGGGGTCGATGTCACCGGCATCCGCCCGCATGTGGCCCTCACCGGCTCGAAGGGCGATCACAGCCGGTTCGATGCCTTTTTCGTGAGGGAAAAGGGGAAAATGCTCCTGGATTGGGAGGCCACCGCCGGGATCGGGGACCTCCAGATCCCGGAGCTCAAGTCCGGCGCGCGGGCGGAGAATTCGGTGGTCCGGGCCCTGCTTTATCCTTCGGACTATTTCACCAGCGAGCACCCGGAGGGGAAATTCAACTCCTACAAGCTCACCGACGCGTCGGGAGAGCATGTCGTCTGGGCTTATGTGCCGGTTGATTCCCCGGTGGCGGGCCTTCTCAAGGCGGAACTGAACGAGGACTCCTACCTCATCCAGCGAAGCACCAATCTGGCCGGGGTTTTCAAGCTCGAAGGCCCGGTTTCCGCGGACGGCAACCGTTATCTCATCACGGAGATGCTTCACAAAGGCTGGGTCTCCCCCTAGCAAAGGCCCGTGAGCGATCTTTCCCTAGCCTGGTTCCATTGCAGCCGCTGCGGCGCGCTGTTCAAGGCCTCTTCCGATGCGACCGGGCGGGGGGACTGTCCCGAATGCGGTCACGATCCTTCGGCCGGGGAGGATGGCGGGACGGGGGCGGGGGAGCCCGCGCGGGTCCGCCGCCGGGTGAAGAAACCCGCGCATTCCAAGCCGCGCAAACGCAGCCGCGAGGGCCGGCGCAAGGCCCGCGCGCTCGCGATTTTCGTAACGGTTTGGGTGGCGCTCGTCGCCGCTGCCGCCGTGTTCCTGAAGCAACGCGACTCCGAGGAAAACCAGCCCGCACCCGGGTATGTGGAGGAGACCGCCGGGATGTCGGAGGAAGATCAGCTCCTCCTGAGCCAGAATATCCAGACCTGCGCGAACCACCTGCAGGAATTCCTCGCCGCGCCGGATACCCCCTCGCGCGCGCTCCATGTCCTGGGTTCGGAGAAGACCGTTCCGCGCATGGTCCGCCACTATGCGGAGTATCCGCCCCTGGTGGGGGCAGAGGGCTTGAAGCTGAAGATGCAGAACGTGCTCCACACCCCGGCGGGTCCGGCCATCGAGACCACCTGGTCCCTGGGCGAGAGCGATTCGATCGAGGCGGTCTTCTTCCAGGAAGGCGAGGATTGGAAATTGGATTGGGATGCTTTCGTGCGGTATTGCGGCGAGCCGTGGCCGCTTTTCCTGATGGCGCGAGGCCCGGGAGAGGGAACCTTCCGGGTGCTGGCGCGGGAGCGCATCGGAGCGGGCGGGAAAGAGGGCGAATATATCGGCCTGGTGCTCGGGGTTCCCCGGCCGGGGCATCCGGACGAGATGACTTCCCCTTCGCCGGAGATCCGGGTGAAGCGCGGTTCCGCCCTTGGCGCGAAAATCCAGGAGGCCTTTGCCGCCCGTGCCCAGGGACTCGGAGCCTACGGCAGCAAGGCGGTGGCGGACGATCCCGCCGGGATGATCCGGATGCGGGTGCGGGTCAGCCGCAGCGACAACGACGAGGAACGGGAATTCCGGATTTCGGAGCTCCACGCGCTGCATTGGCTGGAGCTCCAGGAGCCGGTGATCAAGAGCGAGTGAGGCGCTTCAGCGGTCTTCCAGGCCCCTCCGCATGGCGGCGGCCGGCTCGCTGCCGGGAAACCAGATTTTGAAGGCCTTCACGCCCTGGTGGAGCAGCATCGGCTTGCCCGTGCCGATCCGCGCTCCGGCCGCGGCGGCGGCACGCTGGAAGGCGGTGTCCGGGCGGTAGATCGTATCGTACACGGCCTGGCCGGGCCGGATGGCATCCGCGGGCAGGGGCGAGGGGTCTTCCGCCTTCAAGCCCAGGGAGGAGGTATTCACGATCAGGTCCGCCCCGGCCGCCAGCCTCGGAACCGCCGGATCGTCCAAGGTCGCGGTAAGGATCGAGATCTCGCCGTGCAAACGGTGCAGGCGGCTGGCCAGTTCCTCGATCTTGTCCAGGCTCCGGTTCAGCAGGATCAGCTTTCTCGCGCCCTGCCGCGCGCAATGGACGGCGATCGCGCCGCCCGCGCCGCCCCCGGCCCCGGCGATCAGGATGCAGGCTCCGGGAAGTTCCGTGCCCAGCGTCTCGCGGACCGCTTCCTCGAAGCCGTAGCCGTCGGTATTGAAGCCGCGGGTGGCGCCCGGGTCGAATCTCACGGTATTCACCGCGCCCATCTCCGCGGCCCCGGCATCCACCTCGTCGCAGGCCGCCAGCGCCTCGAATTTATGCGGCACGGTCACATTGCAGCCGATGAAGCCGAGCTCCCGCATGCGGGAAAAGGCCTCCCGCACCTGGTCCGGCTCCACTTCCAACTTGATGTAACGGGCGTCGATGCCCGCTTCGTCCAGCGCGGGCTGGTGCATCCGGGGCGAAAGGGAGTGGGCGACGGGGCAGCCGATCACGGCGAGCCGTGCCGGTTTCGCATGGCCGGCATCCAGGATTTCGCGGCTGGAAAGGCTTTCCACGGTATAGAGCTCCGGTGACATCGGGAAAAAATCGGACTCACCTTGCAGACCCGGGGCCGAGCGTCAAGCGGGGCTGGAAAGCCCGGCTGCGGCCGCGTAAAATCGAAGCCATGCCCGGAGCCGCAGCTGGCGAGGAAGCGGAGATCATGGCGGATGTTTTGCGCAAGGCCCCGCGCATCAACGTGATAGGAACCAGCGGAACGGGCAAGACCACTTTCAGCCGCGAGCTTGCCGCCGCGCTCCGCCTGCCCTGCATCGAGATGGACCGCCTTTTCTGGCTGCCCGGCTGGCAGGAGCCGCGCGACGAGGATTTCTTCGCCCGGCTGGCGGAGGCCGTCTCCGGCGAAGCCTGGGTATTGGACGGGAACTACAATCGCACCGCCGCGGTGAAATGGGCCGCGGTGGAGTGCGTGGTCTGGTTGGATTATTCCTTCGGCCGGACCTTGATGCAGGCGATCCGCCGGGCCCTGCGCCGGGTTGTCACGCGGGAGGAAATCTGGCCGGACACCGGGAACCGGGAGTCCTTCCGCAAAAGCTTCCTGAGCAGGAAGTCGATCATCCTCTGGACCTTGAAAAGCTACGGGACCAACCGCGCCCGCTACCGCGCGATGATGAATGCGGGGCATGCCTTTCCCGTGCTCCGCATCGGTTCGCCCGCCGTGGCCCGGCAGGTTTGCCGTTTGCTTTCCTCCCCGGCGGCTTGAGGTACCTCAGCGGATGCCTGCCGGGTTCCGTTCCCCGATTTTCCGGATCGCCCAGGCGGCATGCTCCGAAACCAGCGGGTCTTCGTCCGCCGCAGCCGCGCGAAGCGCAGGGAGGTCATCCGCGGTGCCGGTGTTTCCCAGCACCACGCAGACGTTCCGCAGGAAGCGCGGGCGCTTGATGCGCTTGATCGGGGATTTGGAGAAAAGCGCGCGGAATTCCTCGTCCGTGAGCGCGAGGAAATCCCGCGGTTTCATCGCGAAAACCGCCTCCCGCGCGTGGAAGCGGGTCTCCCGCGCGAGGTGGGCGAATTTGTTCCACGGACACACCTCCAGGCATTCGTCGCAGCCGTAGAGCCGGTCCCCGATGGCTTCGCGGAATTCCTCGGGGATCGGTCCCTTGTGCTCGATGGTCAGGTAGGAAATGCAGCGCCGGGCATCGACGCGGCGCGGCGCGGTGATGGCCTTGGTCGGGCAGGCGCCGATGCAGCGGGTGCATTTCCCGCAATGGTCGCCGAAGGGCGCGTCGGGCGGCAGTTCCA
>CBFGVD010000210.1:0-6277 GCA_965651965.1 uncultured Verrucomicrobiaceae bacterium
AAATCCGACCAGCACTAGGGAGAGCGCGGGCAGGGTGGCATGCTGGATAACCGAGGAGATGTAGGGCCAGTTCCAGCCCGGCGTGACGTTCATCGCAAAGCCGCCGGAAATCGGCAGGATCGGCCAGACAAACCCGAACACCTCGGGCGTCGACCTCCAGGACCTGGTGGTGCTGGGGACCTTCGAGTGATTTTTTCTCCCCCCCTCCCCCCCATGAGAACCACCCTCGGCATCCTCGCCCTGACCGGCGCCTGCGCGCTCGCCCAAGCCCCTGCGGGCGGAACGATGAGCTCGGAAGAACTGGCCCGCCTCCAAGGCGGCTCCCCCCTCGCCGCGCTCCAGGCGCAGCAGCAGATCGAAGCGAGCCAAACCCCCGACGGCGGGGAAAAACCCGTGGTCGCGCGGGCCGGAGAGCAATCGCTGATCAAGCAATCCGACATCCTGCACGACGGCAGCAACTGGACGATCGTGCCGAAGGGCGCGGTGCTCCACGTACCGGCCCCGATGACCCCCCGGGTGGGCGCGAAGCCGCTGGGCACGCTGCTTTCCTGGACGGAATTCCTGGCCGCGAACCGCGGCTGGATCCTGACGGAAGAAATCAGCTTCGAGCAAGCCGCGGGCAAGCAGCCGCTGCCGGAAGCCCGCCGCCAGTATTGGCCGACCCAGACGAAGGTGATCGTGGCCGTCCACCTGGGCGGGCCGATCTCCGTCCGCACCCTCCAGGCAGAAAAAGACGCAGTCACCCGCAAATGAAATCCCACCTCCTCCTCGGCGCACTCCTTTGCACCCCGCTCGCCTCCCATGCCGCGGGCGAGGGCTATGCGAACTTCCTCCGCCAGACGCAGCAGAACACCGGCGTGGTCTGGTCCGTGCCGGTGGATGCGGAAGGCAGCGCCGGCTCCCCCGGCCTGCTGGAAGAAGACGGAGCGCTCTTCCAGCTCTGGACGATCGAGCAGGAGACCGCGAAGGAGTACCTGCTGGACCAAAAGCTGGTGGGCACCTACCTGCCGCGGGCAGGCGTATCCATCTCCACCCTGGACCCCTACACGAAGGTGCCGCGCACCCGCGTGGACAAGCCCTTCACCGTGACGGTGGAAGTCTCCGGCCTTCTTGCCGGAACCGGACTGCCGGTGGCGGCCACGAAGGTGCTGGTGGAGCAGCACCTGGCGAACTACACCGCGGGCACGACCTCCTTCACCCCGGCGGAAGCGACCTCCGGCACGCCCGCCGCCAGCGCCTACCTGGCACAGAACGGCCCGACTTCCTTTTCCTTTGCCGTCACGAACCTGAAAGCCTCCGACCTGCGGTATGCCCGGGGCGAGGAACACTACGTGGTGCACGCGCTGAGCGACGGCGCTTTCACCCAATCCCAGATCGCCGCCGCCCACCTGCAGGTCTGGCCGATGGCCACCGGCAGCATCGAGGGCATCTCCGACGGCGACCGCATCCGCTCGCGCGGACCGGAGCTGACGCTGCGCATGACCGGGCTCTACCCGGACAACAGCACCTACCTGCAAGTGTATGAAGGCGGCAAGGCCCCCGGCACGAAAGGCAAGAAGCTGAACGCCTCCAACCGCACCTGGGACTCCGATGTGCCGCTGGACGACGTGCGGACCTTTTCCGGCTACGACGCCGTCTTCGAGAAGGACGGCACCTACACCATGGAATTGCTCACCGACACGCCCTTCGGCAAAGGCGAGATCCTGGATTCCGTGACCTTTTCCGTGGACCGCGCGCTGGAGGTGCGCGCGCTGCTCGGCGGCGTGGAAACCGAATGAGCACAAGATTTTCCTGACAACTCCCCCCCGATAACTCCCCCCGATAACCGGACCGGCCGGCGGCGGACGGAGGATGTGGAACTCCCCCACCACATCCTTTCCGCCGTCCGGCCGGTTCCCTTTTGTACCGCGGGGCCGTCCGGGTCTCCTGCGCGGCAGGACAACCGCCCCCCTTCATGGCGCGAGCGATCCGCGCAAGCCTTTCTGGAAAATCCCTTTTCCACCGGCATTCCGAACTTCCGCCGGATTTTTCATGGCATCTTCACCGGGTTTTCCGATACACCCGTGACGGTCGAAATCGTTAGAATCGCATCACATGGAATACGCCTCCGAAACCGAAGTCGTCGCCGCCGGGAAGCATGTCCGCTCGCTTTCCGCGGCCCTCAACCAGGTCCTCTTCGGCCAGGAGGAGCTGATCGACCTGGTGCTGACCGGCATCCTCGCCCGCGGCCACATCCTGCTGGAGGGCCTGCCGGGCCTGGGCAAGACGGAGTTGGTCAAGGGCCTTTCCAAGACGCTGCGTCTCGGCACCAAGCGGGTCCAGTTCACTCCGGACCTGCTTCCCGGAGACATCACGGGGAACCCGGTGCTCCAGGAGATCGAGGGCCGCCGCGCCTTCGTCTTCCAGCCGGGGCCGCTTTTCACGAACATCGTGCTCGCGGATGAAATCAACCGCGCCTCGCCCAAGACCCAGTCCGCCCTGCTGGAAGCCATGCAGGAGCGCCGCGTCACGGTCCTCGGCGAGACCCACGAGCTCCCCCGCCCGTTCTTCGTGCTCGCCACGCAGAACCCGATCGAACTGGAGGGCACCTACCCGCTGCCGGAAGCCCAGCTCGACCGCTTCCTCTTCAAGCTGGAGGTCATGCGCAACAACGTGGGTACGCTGGAACGCATCGTGACCCAGCGCGAGCTCGGCACGGAGCCGGTGGTGGAGCCGATCATGGACGCTTCGACCCTGGACGAGGTGCTCAATCTCGTCCGCAGGATCTACCTGCCGGACGTGGTGGCGAATTACATCGCCCGCCTGGTGGATGCCACCCACCCGGGCCAGAGCTCCGCCGCCCGCGGCATCCGCTACGGGGCAAGCCCGCGCGCCGCGCTGTCCCTGGCCTCCGCGGCGAAGGCCCGGGCGCTGATGAACGAGCGCCCGCACGCTTCCTTCGAGGATGTCCGCTTCGTCGCCCCCGCGGTGCTGCGCCACCGGATCGTGCTGGAATACAATGCCCGCGTGGAAGGCCTGACGAACAACGACATCGTGCGCGGCCTGATCGAGGAAGTGCCCTTCCAGGGCGGTGCCACGCCCAAGACCCTGAAGCCCGCGACCACGGCCTGATCTCCCACCGCGCCGCCCATGCTTGCCCGCATCTTCCCGCTCCTGGCCCTGCTCGCTGCGCAGGCGGCCGCCCAGGAGAACCTCTTCCTTCACGTCCCGGACCCGAAATCGACGACCCGGATCGAAGCGGTGGCCCTCTTTAGCCGGCCCGCGCCGGGAGGCTTCCTGCCGGTCCGCATGATCGTGAACAACGGCTCCGACCGGGCCGGCAGCATCAGCGTGGCCACCACCTCCACCGCGGGCGGATATGGCGGGGAAGACAGCACGATGACCTCCTCCTTCACGCTGGAGGCCCCGGCGGAGCAATCCAGCCGCCACGACCTGCTGGTGCCGCTCTGCCAGCTCCTGGGAGACGGCGGCACGAGCATGAACCTGCGCATGAGCGGGGATTTCGGGCCCCACGCCGCCACCCTCTCCACCTCCTACTCGGACTCCCAAGCCGCCGTGCTGCTGAGCGAGGCGCTCTACACGCCGAATGCCTCCACCCTGGATGCCCACATTTCCTCCTCCGGCGGCTACCGCGGCGGCCAGTTCTTCGCCGGGAGATTCGATCCCGCGCAAATGCCGGAAGACTGGCGCGCCTATGCCGGCTACGACGGCATCGGCATGACGGATGCCGACTGGGGCACGCTCCCGCCCGGCGCGAAGAACGCGATCCTGCGCTGGAACCGCCTGGGCGGCCAGCTCGTGATCTACGCCCTCTCCGGCAGCACGAATTTCGGCACCTTGGGCATCTCGGATTCCGCGGGCGGAGCGCGCGCGGCGGACCGCAGCTTCGGCAAGGTCTCCATCCAGCCGCTCGCCGCGGATCTGAAACTGGATGCACCGGCCACCGCCCGGCTCTTTTCGCGCGGCGGGGATACCCGGCTCGCCTCGCTGCGGGATGATTTCCGCGGCTCCTGGCCGCTGCAAAACGACTTCGGCGTGCAGCGCTACAATTACACGCTCTTCATCCTGATCCTGGTCGCCTTCGGGGTGCTGGTGGGGCCGGTGAATCTTTTCGTCTTCGCGAAATCCGGCCGCCGCCACCGGCTTTTCATCACCACCCCGCTGATCGCGCTCGGCACCAGCGCCCTGCTGGTGGCGCTCATCATCCTGATCGATGGCTTCGGCGGCCGCGGCATCCGCATCCAGCTCATGGAAATCCGCCCGGACGACGGGGAAAACTCCGCCTACATCCTGCAGGAGCAGATCAGCCGCACCGGCATCCTCATGGACAAGGACTTCAGCCTCGCCGAGCCGGCGGCGCTCGCCCCCGTGGTGCTGGAAAGCGCCGACAACCAGTGGGCGCGCCTGACCGACGACAACTGGGGTGCCGGCATGCGCTACGAGTCCCGTTTCCGGGACGGGAAGCTGGACGTTTCCGGGGACTGGTTCCTCAGCCGCTCGGAGCAGGGCCAGGTGCTGCGCGCGGTGGTGCCCACCCGCGGACGAATCGAGTCGCGCACGGCCTCCGGCCCGCCTTCCATGCTCTCGACCTTCGAGTTCCCCATCGAAATCCTTTACTACCGGGATGCTTCGGGCGGCTACTGGACGGCGCAAAACGTCGAGCCTGGCAAGGCCTTCACCTGCACGCAGGTGGATACCTCCGCGGTGGAAGCCTTTGTCGCCGACGCCGGGAACCGGCTGGCAGCGTCCTCCCGCCGGGCCTTCATGAAGACCGCGAGCGACTCCCTGGCCAGCCGGCCGGGGCATTTCATCGCCTACACCGGGGAGGCTCCGGGGATCGGTACTTTCGAAGGGATCGATTGGAAGGAAACCCGCACCTACATCACCGGACCGATCGCCAAGCCATGAGCGCCGCCCCTGCCATCAAAGTCCACAATCTCTACCGCTACTTCGGCCAGCTCAAGGCGGTCAACGGCATCAGCTTCGAGATCCCGCACGGCTCGGTCTGCGGCTTCGTGGGCGCGAACGGTGCCGGGAAGACCACCACCATGCGCATCCTTGCATCCCTGGACTACCCTACCATGGGCGTGGCGGAGATCTGCGGGATCAACGTCGTCCATCATCCGGACCAGGTGCGCCGCCTGATCGGCTGGATGCCGGATCACTTCGGCAACTACGAGCACATGACGGTGCTGGAGTACCTGGATTTCTACGCCCGGGCCTTCGGCTACTCCGGCAAGGAGCGAAAGACCCGCGTGCAGGAGGTGATGGAATTCACCGACCTGATCCCGCTGGCGGACCGCTTTTCCAACAAGCTCTCGAAGGGCATGACCCAGCGCCTTTGCCTGGGCCGCGCCCTGCTGCACGATCCCCAGGTGCTCATCATGGACGAGCCCGCGGCGGGCCTGGACCCGAAGGCGCGCGTGGAGCTGAAACATCTGATCCGCGTGCTCGCGCAGGAGGGGAAAACGATTTTCATCTCCTCCCACATCCTCTCCGAGCTGGGGGAAATGTGCGATTCCCTGCTCTTCGTGAACAGCGGCCGGATCGTCCACCACGGGGATGCGGAAACGCTGAAACAGGGCACGGACTCCGCGGGCGGCATGCTCTACGACGTGCAGGTGCTCGGCGACCCGCAGGCCGTGGCGGACTGGTGCGTCATCAACCCGCACGTGGAGCTCCTGGAATCCCGCAAGGCGGGCGGGCGCATCCGCATCGAATCCGGCGATCCCGCGCGCGCCGCGGAGGTGCTGGCGCGGATGGTCAAGGACGGGCTGAAGATCACCGAGTTCCACAAGGAGCAGCGGAACCTGGAAGACGCATTCATCGACATGCTCGGCCGCATCGACCGCGGCGAGGTCGCGCTGCCCCCGGCGGAGAAAAAGCGCGAGCCCGCCTTCACCCCGCCGGAGATGCCGAACTGAGCGATGAGCACCGCCGCCGCCACCACCACCGCGCCCGCGAGTCCCCCGGCACCGCCGCCGCTGGCGGACAAGCTGGACGATTTCAGCGACAAGCTCTCCCCCATGCTGGTGAAGGAGCTGCGCCAGGGCCTGCGGGCGAAGACCTTCGTCGTCGTCTTTCTTGCCCTTCAGGCGCTGCTGACCTTCGTGCTGCTCATCACCGTGAGCGCCTCATCCTCCACGGATTCGGGGCACATGGTCAGCTCGGTGATCTTCCTTTTCTATTCCCTCGCCGTGCTGGTGGTCCAGCCGCTGCGGGGCATCGGGGCCCTGCATCAGGAGATCCGCGGGAATACCATCGACCTGATGGTGCT
>CBFGVD010000211.1:0-6247 GCA_965651965.1 uncultured Verrucomicrobiaceae bacterium
AGTCGCTGGCGCCGCTGTTCGAGCTGGTCGTCAACCACGTGCCGCCGCCGGAAGCCAGGACCGGCGCCACCACCAGCATCCGCCCGGCCTGCTTGCGCACGTGATGACTCGCATGGCTGGCGAAAGGCAGCTTGTCCGGCCGGAGCGCGATCTCGCGATTGCTGCCGCCGAGCCACAAGCTCCAAGCAGGCGTGCCGGCCGGGACCACGGATTTGTAGAAGCGGATGCCTTCCGGCGGCATCGGCGCGGCGGGAGCTTCCCGGGCCGCGACCGCCTCCCCGATATCGTAGCTGCCGTTGGAATTCGCGTCGGTGAAGGGCAGCGCGCCCAGGTCGTGGACGTATGGCTTGCCGCTGACGAGGCTCCATTGCGCCCCTTCTTCGGCGAAGACCATCAGACTCCACTCCTCATTCGCAGCGAATTGGTCGTCCCGGAGGACGATGCCATCCGAACCGGTCTGATTCAGGCGGTGGGTGTAGCTGGCGGTTGTGGCGAGCGGGCCCTTGAGGAGGTAAAGCGAAGCCTCCCCGGAGTGCACCGTGAGTCGGCTGCGCCAGCCGCCGGTATCGCCCGATCGGGTGGTGATTTTGAAATAATGGCGGCCCGCGCGGGTGTTCGTGTTCGAGAAAACGTCCGTGCCCGCCTCGGCGGTGCCGGGGTCCCAGGCCAGGGTGGTGATGACCGGCTGCCAGTCGTCCAGCGTCACCGTGGTGGCGGTGTAATTCACGCGGAAGGAACCGCGGTCGTCCGACAGGATGTAGCGCGAACCCTGCGGGAAGCCGGCGAAGGTGCCGGTGATGCTGCCGCCCTGGAGGATGGTGAAGGTGCTGGCCCCGGAGACGGTGTCATGGAAATTTCCCGTCAAATCCACCTGGAGCGTACCTGCGATATTCACCGCCCCGGCGGCGGTGATCCGGTCGTATGAGCTGCCGGCGGACGTGCCGCCCAGCTCGATGAAGGTCGAGGCGGAGGGCTGGAGGGTGAGTGCGTTGCCCACTTGCAGGGAGCCCGTCGCCCCGGGAGCCGCGGGGGAAATGCTGCCGGCCACCGTCAGGGAGGCCGCGACCGTGCCTTGGAGCCTGAGATCCGCCCCCGCGGCCACGCTCATGGCTGAGGCGGTGATGGTCCGCGAGGAGGTGGAATACAGCACCCCGCTTTCCAGCGAGACGGTGCCGGAACCTGCGTTCAGGCTTCCTCCCAGGGACATTTCTTCCGCCGGGGCCAGGACCACGGCACCGCCGTTGGTGGCGACATTGGCGGTTGTGGCGATCCTGCGGCCGGCGTTCAGCGTCAGGGGTAGCGATCCGGAACTCGCCGATAGGCCGGACTGGATGGAAATATCCCTGACCGCATTCCAGATCATGGGGGCGGGAGCGGCGGAGCCGGACTTGGCGAGCGCCGTGGCGAGCGTGATGTCCCCCCCGCCCCCGGCGGCGCTGGCGGTCCCCAAGGTCACGCCGGTTCCGGCATTCAGCTCCGCCAGGATCGCGCTGGCTTGCACGTTTGCCGCGGCATCGGAGGGTGTGAATACCCGGGGATTCGTGCCGGAAAAGGCCCCGCCCGAGGTGGCCGCGGTGGAAATCGTGACATCGCTGGCCGCGTGCAAGACGGCGGGCAACAAGGACAAAAGGGCAAGGAAACGGCGGGAGCCGGGGGAGGAAGGGCGGTTCATGGGATATTTTCGGGGCGATGAAGCCGGAAGGGCCCGGGGTGGGAAGGAAGCTCGGGGTCCCCGGCGGAGGCCGCCCGGAGGGTGGGGAGCCACCCGCCCGCGCGGCATTCACCTAACATGTCGGACACGCCGGGCATTTCTTGGCGAATAGCCGCGATATTTTTCCTTGGCCACCCGCGAGTGGGCCTCCCCACCTAAAGTGGTAGCTTGGCTTCCCGCGCCGGATCCCCCAATTTCCAGTGAAAGTTCTTATTATGATGTCACCCAAGATTGCGGGTAGGAATGCCGGGCCGAATCCGTATTCTGCCTTCGCTATGAAGACCCGAGCCCCGATCCTCCTCGCCGCGTGCCTCACCCCGGTGATGGCGGCAGACTGGAAAGCCCCGAAACCCGCCGACAAGGTAGCCGCAACCCATTTCCAGGTGCCCGAGGGCCTGGAGGTGACCGTATGGGCCTCCACGCCGGACCTCTACAATCCCACGAACATGGACATCGACGCCGCGGGGCGGATCTGGGTGGCGGAAGGGGTGAACTACCGGGGCCACCAGGGCCGCCGGGCCGAGGGCGACCGGATCGCCGTGCTGGAGGACACCAACGGCGACGGCAAGGCGGACAAATCCCACACGTTCGTCCAGGAGACGGGCCTCGTCGCCCCGCTGGGCGTGGCGGTCTTCGACAACGTGGTGGTGGTCTCGCAGCCGCCGGACCTGATCGTCTATACCGACGTGAACCGGGATTTGAAATTCGACCCCGCGACGGACAAGCGGGAGGTGCTGCTGACCGGCTTCAACGCCCGGAACCACGATCACTCCCTCCACTCCGTGACCGGCGGGCCGGACGGGAAATGGTATTTCAACAACGGCAACTGCGGTGCCGAATTCACCGACAAATCCGGCAAGACCTTCCGCATGGGCGGGGATTACTACCGGAGCGGGGGCGGCGAATGGTTCGTGGATACCCGCGCGCTGGCGGGCAAGAAGAGCGACGACGGCTTCGTGTGGACTTCCGGTTTCTCCGCCCGCATGAATCCGGACGGCACGGGAGTGGAGATCATCGGCCACGGCTACCGGAACAGCTACGAACACTGCACCACCTCCCTGGGCGAGCTTTTCCAGAACGACAACGACGACCCGCCCGCCTGCCGCACGTCCTACGTGCTGGAATACGGCTCCGCCGGCTACTTCACCCGCGACGGGAAATTCTACAACACGGTGAAGCGCCCGAATCAGGAACACTGGCGCAACCACTGGCGGCAGGACGACCCGGGCACCTTCGATGCCGGGGATGTCTATGGCGGCGGTTCGCCGACGGGGATCGTCTTTTATGAAAACGGCGCCCTGGGCCCGGAACAGGCCGGAACCCTGCTGAGCTGCGAGGCCGCGCGGAACGTCGTCTTCGGCTACCAGCCGGAGCCGCAGGGCGCGACCTACAAGCTGGACCGCACGGACTGGATGACCAGCAACACCACCGGCGAATTCGTGGGGGCCGATTTCACCGGCAACGCGGAGAAGGCGAAAAGCCAGGGCAATCCCCTGCTCTTCCGCCCCTCCGACGTGGCGGTGGGTGCCGACGGCGCGGTGTATGTGACGGATTGGTTCGACCCGCGCGTGGGCGGACACGGGGATATGGACGATTCCTGCTCCGGGACGATCTACCGGATCGCGCCGAAGAACTTCCGCCCGCGGAACCCGAAGGTGGACCTGGCCACCATTCCGGGCTGCATCGCCGCGCTCCGCAGCCCCGCGGTCAATGTCCGCTGGACCGGCTTCCAGGGACTCAAGGCGAAGGGCGGCGAGTCGCTGCCCGCCGTGCTGGAACTCATCAAGGACAAGGATCCCTGGATCTCCGCCCGCGGCATCTGGCTGCTTCCCCACCTCGGGGAAAAGGGCGAGGCCGCCTGCGCGGAGCTGCTTTCCTCCAAGGACACCCGGCATCGCATGGTGGCCTACAAGGCGCTGAAGCGGGCCGGAAAGGACATCCTGCCCCATGCGGAGAAGCTGGCCGCCGACCCCGTGCCCGCGGTGCGCCGGGATGTGGCGCTCTCTTTGCGCGGCCTGCCCGCCGAGCGGAGCGCCCCGATCCTGGTGACGGTGGCCAAGGGCTGGGACGGCAAGGACAAGAATTACCTCGAAGCCATCGGCCTGGCCGCCGAGAACCACGAGAACGAAGTCTGGACCGCGCTGAAGGAGGCCCTCTCCCCCGGCGAGGCGAAGGGGTGGAACGAGGCCTTCGCGAAGCTGACCTGGCGGCTGTGGCCCTCCGCCGCCATTCCGGACCTGAAAGCCCGCGCGCTCGACGGTTCGGTGGACGAAGCCGCCCGGAAATTCGCCTGCGAATCGCTCTCCTTCATTGATGACAAGGCGGCGGCTGAAGCGCTGTTCGACATCGCGGGCACCGACAACGCCGCGGTGAAGGGCGAGGCCATGAACTGGCTTTTCCTGCGCGGGACGGGCTCCTGGGCGAAATTCGGCCTGACCGAGGAACTCCGGAAACGCGGGATCTACGACCCGAGCAAGATCCAGCTGCAGGAGATGATCTTCCCCGAGAAGCCGTCCAAGACGAATTTCACCGTGGAAGACGTGGCGAAGCTCAAGGGAGATCCCGCCAAGGGCAAAGCCGCCGCTGCCCGGTGCGTGATGTGCCACCAGATCGAGGGCGCAGGGCCGGCCTACGGCCCGGACCTGAAGGGCTGGGTTTCCCGCCAGGGCGTGGAAATGGCGATCCGCGCGATCGTCGATCCCTCGGCCGAAATCGCCCACGGCTTCGACGGTACCGCCATCCAGCTCAAGGACGACCGCTGGATCGACGGGCTGGTGCGCTCGAACGGCGATCCCGTCATCGTGACTGCCACCGGGGGCGTGACCCAGATGGTGCCGAAAGACCGGATCAAGCACATGCGCGGCATGGGCCGTTCCCTGATGTTGAATGCCGACCAGCTCGGGCTGACGGCGCAGGACGTTGCCGACCTGGTGGCCTGGCTGAAGACCTACTGAATCCGGCTTTTATCGAGGGAACCCCGGCCCGGCGACCCGGTGCCGGGGTTTTCATTTCCCGCCGGAGAGAGCGGGCCTACCGCTTCTCCTCCGCGATGAAACGGTAAACGAAGGCACCGACTGCCGCGCCGATGATCGGGGCCACCCAGAAGAGCCAGAGCTGCTTCAAGGCCCAGCCCCCGGCGAAGACCGCCACTCCGGTGCTGCGGGCCGGATTCACGGAGGTATTGGTGACCGGAATGCTGATCAGGTGGATCAGGGTCAGGCCGAGGCCGATCGCGAGGGGTGCGAAGCCCTGCGGTGCCCGTTTGTCCGTGGCACCCAGGATGATGATGAGGAACATCATCGTCATCACCACTTCCGTCACGAAACCCGCCGCGAGGGAATATTTGTCCGGGGAATGCGCGCCGTAGCCGTTTGAAGCGAACCCTCCCGCGAGGCTGAAGCCATCCTTCCCCGAGGCGATCAGATACAGCACCGCCGCCCCGGCGATCCCCCCGGCGATCTGAGCGCCGATGTAGGGCAGCAGCTTCGAGGAGGGAAAACGTCCGCCCAGCATGAGGCCGATGGAAACCGCGGGATTCAAGTGGCAGCCGGAGATGTGGCCGATGGCATAGGCCATGGTCAGCACCGTGAGGCCGAAAGCGAAAGCCACCCCGACGAAGCCGATGCCATATTCCGGGTAACCCGCGGCCAACACCGCGCTCCCGCAACCGCCGAGGACCAGCCAGAAAGTTCCGAAGAATTCAGCAGCATACTGTTTCATATATCCGGTGCGCTTGTGGTTTTTGATATGCCTGGAGGAAAATCCGGAAGCAGGAACAAGACAGTCACCTGCTCCTCACCAACGCTTTCCGCCTATTGGCATGGTTGCGCGTATAACGATCACTTGGACCGGAATCAAGAACAAAGGGAAATCCTCCCGCAAGACATGGAACAAGTCACAAGGAGTTCCAGCAAGTCCGAACTAACATGTTTTCCGGAATATCGTAAAGTTAATCAAAGTCCGGATTACCCGGAAGGAAAAGACAAGTCCCCGGAATCCCGGGGCTTCTGCCTCGCGGGGATGCCTCCCACGGAGGAACGGCGGAAGGAACCTCCCCCGAATGCGGCCGGATTCGGGAAACGTTCCGCGCGGCGGGTGCTCGCGGTCCCGGGCGCGGCCTTTCCTACATTTCCTCTAGCGAGTGAAGGGAAATCCCGTGCTCCTGGCACATGCGGAAGACCGTTTCCCGCTCCAGCAGCAGGGTCTTGCCCGCTTCCACGGCGATGGATTTAACCCCCGCCTCGAGGCAAGTCTGAATCGTCTGCGGACCCACCACGGGGACATCGAAGCGGAAATCCTGATCGGGCTTGGAAACTTTCACCAGCATCACGTCCTTGCCACGGCCGAGTTCGCCGCCGCGGCGGATGCAGGCGTTCGTGCCCTCGAAGGCCTCCACCGCGAGCACCGTGCCGTGGCGGACCACCACCGTCTGGCCGATGTCGAGCCGGCTGGATTCCTTGGCGATCCGGAAGCCGAAGGCCGCGTCCTGCAGCTGCCGCTTCTTCATCGGCGGCCCGCAGACGTGCCCCGGCGCGG
>CBFGVD010000212.1:0-6238 GCA_965651965.1 uncultured Verrucomicrobiaceae bacterium
GCTGCACCACCTCGCGGAACTCGCGCCGCTGCTTCCGGCGGCGGAACCGCTGCCGCGACCGGCGCGGGTGCGGCAGGCGGGCTCATCGTCGCCTGCTCCATGCGCTCGTACTTCGCCCGCACCTGCGGGCTGGCCCGCATCCACAGCCTGCGCGCGCGGGCCACCGCCTGCGCCTCCGTCAGGCCCCTCAGCGGACCCTCCGTGTAGCGCGTCCCCGCCTTCCCCCGTGTCGAATCGTTCCGCAGCGGCCCGCCGCGGGCCAGATAGCTCTCCAATGCCGCCTGAAACCCCGCGCTCCCCCGTCCCGGATCTGCCATGCCCGGCAGGATAGGGCAACGCACACGTTTCGTCAATGGGGCGCGGAACCGGGGGTGGCGAACATCGAACATCGAACGTCCAACGCCGGATATCGAAGTGCCCGAGCCGGGGCAGCCACGCCGGCACCGCGGAGTCTTCCTGCTCTTCCCTTCGAAATTCGATGTTCGATGAGCCTGTGGCTCCTTCTCCATTCCCGCCCGCACCCCGATCCCGCGTGCAACGCCGTGCCCACCGCCCTCAAGTCTTGTGTCTTGGTCTCCAGGTCTTCAATCTCCCCGCGTGACCCCGTCCAGGCTGGCTCTCATCGTGCTGCGCGCCGCCGATCCCGCGCGGCTTTCATCCTTCTACACCGCGCTCGGCCTTGTCTTCGAGCGGCACCGCCACGGCAGCGGCCCGGAACACCACGCCTGCGAGAGCGGGGGAATGGTCTTTGAAATCTACCCCGCCACCGCCGCTTCCGGCGCCACCCGGGGGCTTCGCCTTGGCTTCGCCGTGGAGGACGTGCAGCGCACGGTGGACGTTTTGTTGCTGGAGGGAGCTTCGCTTGTCAGGGCGCCGAAGGACTCCCCCTGGGGAGTCCGCGCCGTCCTGGACGACCCGGAAGGCCACAGGCTGGAAATCACCGCCTCCTCCGGTCCCGCGTCCTGAGTTTCCATGCCATGCCCCGCATGTAAACGCAGGCGCAGGGTAGTCCGCCCGGTCCCCGGGCGGATGGAGCGGTCCCCGGAATGGCTTCCTACCCTGCGGATTCGAGCGGTCCTTTTACCACCCGCGTTCTCACGAACGCGCCTACAAATCCCCCTGCACTCCTCTCCCCCTCTCCAGTCTTCCGTCTTGTGTCTTCAAGTCTTCCGTCTCTCCCAATTTTCATTCCTCCCCCTTCCGGTCTTCCGCGGCCTCCGGCAGCTTGCAACTCTCCAGGACCCGCTCCCAGGCGATTCCCGCCTCCTGCGGGGGCCGATCACCGTCACCTGCCAGGCGGTGCTTCCTCCGCCAAGTAAGAGCTGCCCCACGAAGATCTAGTGCCCGGCCATCTTGCAGCGGATCTCCATGGTCAGCGCCTCCTTGCCTCCCACCGTTCGCTTGCCCGGAGTTTTCCGGGCATCGCTCACCGTCGGCAGGGCCAGGAAGTTCTCCGTGGCTCCCTGCCGCATGCCCTCCCGGTCGAGCTCCCCCTCCGGGACTTCTATTCGCACCAGGCTCAGCTTGAAGCCGTCCCCGCCCAGTTCTTGATACTTGATATCCGCTTCCCCGATCACGCCCTCCATCAGCCCGGCCGCCACATCTTCCCTGGGAACCGGCTTGTCCGGCAGGGCCAGCTGCAGCCCGTGGAACTCGTGCAGCTCCCAAGCCGCGATCTCCTGTCCGGCGCGGCTCATGCTCGCCGCGGGATCGCCCGCCGGGGTTTCCGCCTCCTTGCAGGCCGCGAGCAGGGCGATGCCTGCCAGGCCGGCGGCCAGTATCAGGACAAGAGGCAATCGATGGAAACCGCGGCTCCGCGGCACCGCGTTCGGAAACGGGGGGATCTTCATGGGGAGGAATGGCCCGTCCACTAACAGGCGGCCCGGTCCCCATCAAGCCTCCCGGCGGAACCCGCCTCATCCGGTCTTCCATCTTGGGTCTTCAAGTCCTCCGTCTCTAACTCAACGGTCCTTGAAGAAATCCTGGGCCAAGCCGAATCTCCGGACGATACTCTTTAGAACCACGGGCGACACCGGTGTTTTGGGCATGATCGCTTTTCGCCGCAGATGTCCGGATGGAAAATCATCCGATGGCCGCCTTTGCCCCGCCGCTCCTCGAAACGGAACCGGGAATCATGTTCATGAAGGCGTCTTAACACCTCCCGGAATGAAGGGGAATTGGCCACTCAACCGGGACACAATTGAGCGGACCATCCATCGGTACGATAGGCCGAGAGTTCTGCCGCATGTACAAAACCGGCACGTCGCGGCGACGCCACGGGTTGTGCTTCCTGAACAAACGAGACAAATTCCTCCTTCTGGGCACGTTCCCATGCCTCGAAAAGTTCAGGAGGGGCGGGATGAAAGGGATTCAACCGGTTCTGGATGCAATACGTGAGCTGTGCTTCAAAGGCCTGGATGAGTTCTTCCTCCGCGGCCTCCGGTGTCGCTCCGGTGCCGACCAGATCCATTTCCAAGAGATGGGCGATCCACTCGCCATTCTCTTCATACTTCAGGACCCGAAGCTGGGGTGTTGCGTGATCCATGTTGATAAAAGCGGCGGCGGGAAGGCCGGAATGCGGTCCTTTCTGGCTCCCTTGCGCCGGGACAATAAAGCAAAATGTTACCGTCGGCGCAAATTGTTACGTAAAAGGCACTACTGCTCATTTGAGCTGTTTGAGCGCGGCTCCCTGCCGTTCCGATGGTGCTCCCGGCACCACCCGCGTTCTACCGCCCGGAGCCCGGGCGGGTCCCTTCAAGTCTTCCGTCTTGCGTCTTCCGGTCTTGTGTCTTCACCCGTACTGCTCCCGGCACAGCCTGCGCTCCGGCTTCTCCCGCAGGTCCCTGGGCAGCCACGCCTCCCGCGCCGTCTCGTGGTAGGGCGTCGCCTGGTCGATGAGCTGCAGGCCGATCGCCAGGGCCAGGATGTCGTCGTCGTGGTGGCCCTGGGCGGCCTCCGCGCGGCCGCTGGCCTTCACGATGAAATTCCGCGCCTGGTACAGGATCCACGGGCAGCGGATCTCGTAGCCCTCGCCCTCCTTCCCGCGGCCCGCTTCCCGGATCGCCCGCGCCAGCGTCTCCACGATCATCGGGCGGGTGCGGCGGTCCGTCTGCCAGCCGTAGGCCTCCGTGATCATCCCCTCCCGGCGGTTGAAGATTTCCCGGCGGTACAAGTACGCATCCTGCCGTAGTTTCAGCAGTTCCACCAGGCCGCGGTCCATGTTCATCTCCGGCACGATCATGCAGCCGCCGTAGTAGCGGGCCATGCGCCAGACCTCCTCCTCCAGCACGTCGATGTCCCAGCGGCAGGCGCGTCCGGTGGAGTCCTCGTGGAGCATATTCCGCGCCGCCAGCGCGGGCTCCACCCACTGCCGGGTGCTGCGGTCCACGTAGCCCGCGCGGTGGACCAGCACGCTGTGGGAGTCCGGGTCCGCGCCGCCGGTCTGGCTCGCGCCCGTCATCGTATCCACGGAGACCAGGTAGCGGCAGCCTGGCCGCGGCTTTTCCCAGCGCACGCAACGCGCCTCCTCCTCCGGCGCGGGGCGGAAGCTCACGCGGTCCGCCCGCGGCTCGTACTCCAGCACCCCGTATTCCGCCGGGCAGGCCCGCGCCCGCTCCTCCTGGTAGCGCAGCCCCTCCGCATTGAAACGGCAGTTCCCGGACTTCCGGAAACACGTTTCGTCGTCGAAGGGGTAATCCTGCCCGAAGCGCCCCATGTCCCCCCGGCACTCCTCCCGCAGCGCCCAGCGCATCCACGCCGCCTGCCACAGGTCCAGCCCCCAGCGCGCCGCCAGCTCCGCCTCCGCGGGCGTCAGGTCCGCCTCCGTGGCGATCCCCTCCCGCGCCGGGTCCATCCGCGAGTCCGCGAACTCGTGCCACGGCGCGAAGACCCGCACGTAGCCGTTCTTCCCCGCCTTGAAGTCCTCGAAGGACACGCCCCGCATCCACGTTTCGTAGAAATCCCCGCCCGCGCCCTTCGCCGTGGATTCCTGGATGATCAGCGTGTCCGGCTCGTGCGGCACGCACTTCAGCAGCCCGTTCAGCACCGTGCCCGCGTTCGCCACGCCCTCCTCCGCCAGATAGGCCACTTCCGTGACGAGCAGCACCTGGTAGGTGCCGGAGCGCCCCGCGTTCTGGTTCGAGAGGGTGATCCGCTCCAGCGTGGAGCCGTTCTTGTAGCGCGCCTCCGTGCCCAGCACCTTGCAGGCCCCCGGGTCCAGCTCGTCCTCCTCCGCGCAGGTGCGCAGGATGCGGAAGAGATTCTGCCCCTGGAAATGCGCCCCGCCCGCGATCAGCCCGCGGCCGGTCTTCGCCATCAGCCGGCAATGCGCCGCCGCCACGCAGATCGTGGAGCTGCCCTTCTGCCGCGGCTTCAGCGCCACGATCCGGCAGGGCCGCCCGTGCGCGTGGCACCACTCGATCACTTCCGCGATCCGCCGCTGGTACTCGTTGCACCGCGGCCGCACCAGCTCGCCGTCCTTGCGGCGGATCTTCCCGTGGCTCTCCAGCCACGCCGCCGCATCCCAGCGGCAGGCCTCCCGTATGGATTCGTCCAGCCCCTTCATCCCGCGGGGGATCATGGGGCAAGGTATTACGTTTTGTCAATCGGAGGGAAGGCTGGAAGGGGGAGGGAATGAAAAATGAAAAGTGAGGAGTGAAAAATCGGGAGAGACGGAAGACTTGAAGACACAAGACGGAAGACTGGACGAGGGCGAGGGGAGTGCAGGGGGATCGTCGGCGCGTTCGTGGGAACGCGGGTAGTCCGCCCGGTCTCCGGGCGGACCGGGCGGTGCTTGCGGCCGCCCTAACCTACGGCGGCTTTCGACGCAGGGACAAAGGCCGCCGCGAGAGCGACTTCCCGCGGTGTCACCACCGCGCCTACGATTTGGCCGAGGGGACGCGCGCTCTTGGATCGTAGGCGATCAGCACGGTAGCGAGCAGGGCGCAAAAGGTCGTCGTGTCCATGGCCACGAGCGGGGATCGGAAGACTTCAAGACACCGGACGCAAGACCGGAAATGGCCCGCCCCGCCTTCCTCCGGTCTTCCGTCTTGAGTCTTACAGTCTTCCGTCTCTCCTGCGCCGCATCACCAGGCCCGCGGCACCCAGCCCTAGCAGCGCCGCGGCGGAGGGCTCCGGCACTTCCGCGATGGTGATGAACTCCGGGACGAATTCGATCGTCCCGCCGGATGCCAGCGCGATCGTGCTGCCGCTGTCGTTCACCGCGTAGGTGCCGTGGATCATGCCCAGGTATTCCTCCGGGTCCGTGCCCGGGTCTCCCAGGCCGGGCAAGAGACCGGGGCGGGTGAACTGGGTGAAAACGTAGCGGACTTCCTCGCCGCCCGCCGTCAGGCCCAGGGAGGCTCCCGGTTCATTCGCGCCCGCGTGGAACATGAAATAGGCATCCGGTCCGCCCAGGTCGCCCAGGTAGAGATACATCTCCGGCCCCGCGCCCGAGGGCATGGTGAAAGTGCCGCCGGCACCCGTGAAGTCCACATCGGAGTAGAGCGGCGCATCCCCGGCCTCGTCCTGATACCAATCGTACTCCGCGGGATCATCCATATTGGAAGACGGGACGCCCGTGGTGAGATAGTCCGCCAGCACGATGGTGACGCTGAAAGGATCCCCCGGCGCGTAATCCGGGATATCGGAGGAAGCCACGGTGCCCTCCACGGTGATCATGGTGGCGGCCCGGGCTGCGGCCAGGGTGGAGATGCAGGCGAGCGTGAAGAGAGCGCGTTTCATGGGTAGCTTGGAAGGGGTAGGATGCTGCACCCGCCCGGGGGAGCGGGCGGGCTGCTCCGGCGGGATCAGGCGCGGCGCTTGCGGCGCAGCACGAAGCCCGCGGCACCGAGGCCCAGCAGCGCCGCGGCGGAGGGCTCCGGCACGGCATCGCCGGAGATCCTATCCGAGCCGGTATTCTTGATCATGAAGCTCTCGAAGCTGCTGCCGCCTGCGGGCAGCGCGTCGACGTCGAGTATGGTGGTGAGATAGCCCGCGTGGAGGGTGATCACGTCTCCCTCTTCCAATGACATCTTGCTACTCGCGAGAAGGATGTCGTTCGCCGTCATATCCCCGCCATTCATGCCGCGGAACATGTTGTTGAAGCTCAGCATCTCGCCGTCGTTGATGGAAAAGGTCATGGTACCGGCGACGTTAATGTTGAAATGCTCGCCGGTCACGGCCTCGTCGATGACGAAGAGGGGGTAGAAGTCGTCCTCCGGAGCGCCGGGGGAGATGG
>CBFGVD010000213.1:0-6185 GCA_965651965.1 uncultured Verrucomicrobiaceae bacterium
GATCCCTACCACCGCGGGCTGGATGCGGACTACGAAATGCTCCTGGATGCCGCCACCTGGGCACCGGATGCGGCCTTCCTGGAGATCCCGGGACTCACACCGGGGCTGAAATACCTGATACAGGTATGGATCGCGGACACGCGCCCCCCCAGCCCGCACCGCATCCGCACGCTGGGCACCTATGATCCGGGCGATCCCTACGCCACCCTGGATTCCGGGGCCGGGGGGAATGAAGCGGGCTTCCCCGGCCAATACGTCACCGGCACCTTTACCGCCACCCATCCCCACCAGATCCTCCACATCGATTCCCCCGCAGGGGCCCAGTACAATGCCCTGATGATCCGTCAGGTGGCCGCGGTGACGGGCGATCCCGTGGTGGTGGCCGCGGACTTCAATGGTCCGGCATTTGAGATTTCCCTCCAGAACCTGGACCCCGCGAAGAGCTACCAGCTCAAGCGCAGCACGAATCTGGAGAGCTTTTCCAACGTGGGAGCTCCCTTCACTCCGGCGGCATCGGCGAAGATCGTTTCCGACCCCTCTCCCCCGGCGGAAAAAGCCTTCTACCGCATCGTGGAGATCGATCCCTGATGGAAATTCGCCGCTTCTTCAGGGGCTGAGGCAAACACTCGGCATCATTCGTCAGTTGTGATGCAAATTCACTGGTTTTTTAGGGATTTCCGTATTAGTTTTAGGAACAAAAATCACTTTTAGTCCGTTAAATCAATTTTTCTTGCCGGTTTAAGTAGGTGACGGCATTGGTACGGGGACCTCGAAATCCCGAAACCATGCCTCAAACTCGTTTCTCTCTCCTGCGTGCCGCTCTCATCACGGCCACGTCTTCGATCCTCCCTGCCACCGCAGCCGACCTGTATTGGGATGCCAATGGTGCCATGCCAGGCTCCGGCAATGCCAGCGGCACTTGGGACAACAGCTTCAACTGGACCAGCGATCCGACCGGTAGCATTCCTCAGGTGGCTTGGACCGACGGTTCCACCGCGATCTTCTCCGCAGGCACGGACGGGACTTCCATGACGGTCACGGTCACGAATTCGGTAACCGTGCCCTCCATCATCATCGAGGAAGCGGCCAACACCGTGACCCTGGCCGGCGGCACGATCCAGATCGGCGGCGGTACCATCGACAGCTCGGCATTGGGCACTGCAACCGACCGCAATGTCGCCATCAGCGCCACGCTGGCGGGCGACGGCGGCCTGACCCTGCAATCCCACGGCGACCCCGCCACCACGAATTCAGAGCTGGACCTCACGGGGACCAATACCTTCACCGGGGATCTGGTCATCACCTCCGGGATGGTCGGCTGGAGCAGCGATGCCGCTTTCGGCGCGCTGGAAAACGGGATCACCCTGGATGGCGGCGGCCTCGTCGATACGAACCGCAACCTTGCCCTCCAGCGCAATCTCACCGTGGGCGCGAACGGAGGCGTCCTCCGCAGCTATGGAAACGCCAATACCCTCCTGGAAGGGGATCTGCTCGGCAGCGGCACGCTGCGCAAAACGGACTTCGGCGGGCTGACCTTCACGCGCGACGATTATTCCTTCACCGGCATGCTGGAGGTCGAGGGCGGCAGCGCCCGGGTCGGGGAAGGGAGCACCGGCAGCATCTCCGGTTTCGGCGGCATCACCATCGGCGGCGGTGCCGTCTGGGTGCGGCGCACGGACGATGTGAACACCAGCTCGCTGCTTCCTCCCGATATCACTTTCTCCGCCGCGGGCTCGCTGCTGGAATTCAACCCGCCGTCCCAGGACACGGTGATCACCCTCGATCAGGATATCGGGAATTCCACCACCACCGGCGCACTGCGGGTGAGCGGCGGTTCCTTGAACCTTGCGGACGGCACGGATGTCTCGGTCTCGACCGTACGCCTGGGCCTCCAGAGCAGCACGAACCGCGGCATTCTCAATATCGGCCCCGGCTCCACGATCACGACCAGCTTCTTCGACCTGGGCCAGACCGGAAGCGGCTCCGGCACCGTCAATCAAACCGGCGGCACCGCGACGGTGGCCCCGGGCGGCCTCGGCTTCCGCCTCGGCCACTGGGATAACGGTGCGAACCCGGGGACGGTGTACAACCTCTCCGGCGGCACCCTGGACGCCTCCGCGGTGGTCGCGAACATCGGATGGGACGGCCAGGCGAACATGACCGTGGGCGGCGGCAGCGGCACCGCCACCTTGAAGGCCGGCGGCATCCTCCTGGACGCCAACGGCAACACCGCGAACTACAGCGACAACCTCACCCTGACCGAAAACGGCCGGATCGAACTGGGCGCCAGCAACCTCGCCGCCGGCTCCGCCAGCGACCGCCTCTTCTTCGACGGGGGCACCCTGGCAGCGGCCTCGGGCACGGTCGTTTCCGCCGCCAGCACCGTGAATCCCGACACGGTCTCGACGCTGGATGCGAACGGCTTCATCCTTTCCCTCGCCGGTGAGATCGCCGGCACCGGGACGCTCGATCTGATCGACAGCAGCGGCACCGGAGCCGGAGCCATCGACTTCAACACCGGCACGGCCAACCGGACCGTGGATGCCCTCCTCACGGGCTCCGCGGTCGTCACGAAAGGCGGCAGCGGCAAGTTGACCCTTACCGCGGACAACACCCACACCGGCAGCATCTTCGTGAGCGGCGGGATCCTGGATGTCGCCGGGTCCCTCGATTCCAGCCTGGTGGACATCAACTCAGCCTCCCTCGGCGGCGAAGGCTCCCTGGGCGGAGACCTGGAGTTCGGCTACTCATCTCCCGGCACCCTCCTCATCGATCCCGTCACCCCCGGAGCCCTGGCCGTGGCGGGAAATGTGACCCTCACCGGCGCGAACACGATCTCCTTCACCTCCCCCTTCAGCGGTACGGTCGCCGGCCTGACCTACGGGGGCACCCTGGGCGGAGGCGGCAGTTTCTCCCTGGCCAACCAAAGCAACTACCGCTCCGCAAGCGTGGACACTTCCACGCCCGGCCAAATCAATGTCACGAATGCCAACGAAGACCTGACCTGGACCGGCACGGGCGGCGGCATCTGGGACCTGAATACCACCTCCGGCTGGGTGAACGGCGGGGTCAATACCTTCTACTGGGGCGATACCGTGCTTTTCGATGAAAGCGCCGCGCTCAAGACCGTCACCCTGGCGGGTGAAGTCGCGCCCTTCGGCATCACCGTTGACTCCACGACGGACTACACGATCACCGGCAGCACGGGGAATTTCATCAGCGGCATCGGCAGCCTGCTTAAGAAGGGTTCGTCCACGCTCACCATCGGCGGGCCGAACACCTACACCGGTGGCACGGTGATCAGCAGCGGCACCATCCAGGTCCGCAGCCCCGGCGCGCTCGGCACCTCTCCGGTGGTGCTCGGCGATGCCGGCACCGGCTCCTCCAACGTGGCCCTCTACCTGGACACGAACCGCGTGAACTTCGGCACCCAGGTGCGGGTGTCCGCCAACGGCACCGGCACGGCCACCCTGGGCTCCCGCGCAAGCGTGACCGGCAGCGGGGATAACAACCAGTTCACGAATATCGTTCTGGAGCGCGATGTGATCTTCGACTCCAACGCCGCGGACCGTACGGACTACGAAAACATCACCGGCACCGGCAACATCACCGTGACCGGCACCGGCCGCACGAACTTCCCGACCACCCCTGCCACCTGGACCGGCGACCTGACGCTCGAAGGCCCCGGCATCCTCCAGGTCGGGGTGGCATCCACCGCCGGAAACCGCATCCCGGACAGCACGGATGTCACGATCAATGCCGCGGGCATCATGAACCTGTCCACGGCCGGGGAGACCATCGCCGGCCTGAACGGAACCGGCACGGTCGGCACGAATTCCCCCAGCGGCGGAACTGCGGTCCTGAGCGTCGGCTCCGGCGATGCGGACGGCGATTTCAGCGGTCTGCTGAAGGCCGGCGGCGGCAACCTGGCGATCACGAAGATCGGCCTGGGCACCCAGACCATTACCGGCACGAATACCCACACCGGCCGCACGACGCTCACGGCGGGTACGCTGGCCATCGATGGCGAGGAAGCACTGGGCGCGGCCCCGGCAGCCTTGGCCGCCGACCACCTGCTCTTCAACGGCGGCACCCTGAAGGCGATCGGCTCGATCACCCTCGATGATGCGAACCGCGGGATCACCACCACTTCCCCGGGCGCGACCTTCGAGGTCGATGCCGATGAAACCCTGGCGATCTCCAGCCCGATGACCGGAGCCGGGGCGGTGACGAAAACCGGCGAGGGCTTGATGACCTCCACCGGAGGATCCTGGACCGGAGTGACCACCGTATCCGCCGGTACCTTGCGGATGCTTGCGAAAGGCAACGTGGTATCGGACTACGTCGTCAGTCCGGAGGGCACGCTCGAACTCGCCTATAGCAGGGGCAGCAACTACGACACCGGCGTGGTGGTGCACGGTGCCGGGACGGAGGCTACGACCGGCCTCTATCTCTTGGGCGGGGTGAACCTGAACTTCCAGCGGAACGGCGGTCTCCGCCTCTCCACGGCTCCCACCACGATCCGGACCTATGGCGGAGGCACATCCGTTCTCTCCGGCTTCGATATCAACACGACCCACCTCACGGTGGATACCGAGGCCTCCGGCTCCGTGATCGCCGCCGACGTGGAAGTCAACACCGGCTCCTACGGCTATCGCGCGAACATCGCCGCCGGGGCGAATACCGCCACGGGAGACGTCACCATCGAAGGACCCGTTACGGGCAACGGCAGCGTTCCCCGCGGAGACATCGAGGTCAACCTGATGAAATACGGCACGGGTTCGCTGCGACTGAACGGAATCGGCAGCTTCCCGGAAGGCGTCTGGGTCCGCGAGGGTACCTTGCTGCTCGGAGGAGACGACCGTCTCGCCTCCACGGCGGCGATCGTCTTCGGAGACGCGGATGTTTCCGGCACCTTCGCGCTGAACGGCTCCAGCCAGACGGTGAGCGACATCGCCCATCACAACGGTAACACGTCCAGCCGCATCGTCGGCGGCGCGGCCGGCATGTCGGAACTCACCATCAACTACAGCGGGACCGGCCGGATCTTCTCCGGTTCTATCGGCGGCAGCGGCAACGAGGCCAACCTCGCGCTCGTCAAATCCGGCTCCGGCAATCTGGTGCTGGACGGGAATCTGGCCTACTCCGGCAACACGACCGTGAACGACGGCTCGCTCACCCTGGCCACCCCCGCGCTCGATGACAACTCGTCCGTCTCCATCAACGGGACGACCGCCGTGCTCGATCTGGCCCATGGCGAGAACGACACCGTTGCGATGCTGTTCTTCGACAACGCACCGCAAGCGGCCGGCACCTGGGGTTCCTCCTCTTCCGGCGCTGAAAATACCGATGACACCCGCTTCAGCGGCGACGGCGTCCTCACCGTCACTGGCGTGATCTCCGATCCCTACGCCTCCTGGGAAGCCACGAACGGCATCGCAGGCGCGGGCGGCGGCACGGACTCCGACGGGGACGGCATCGCCAGCGCGATCGAATTCGTGCTCGGCGGCGATCCCTCCGGCCCGGATTCCGACTCGAACTCGCTGAAGCCCGCGGCCACCACCGACGAAACCTACCTGAACTTCGTCTTCCGCCGCACGGATGCCTCCATGGCGCTGGCTCCGGCCCAGCAGCCGTATGTGCAATACGGCTCCGATCTGGACGGGTGGACGGACGCGGCGGACGGTGCCCCGGTTGAGAATCCGGTGCAGATCGAAGTGGAGGACGACTTCTTCGGTGCGGGGATCGACCGCGTCACGGTGCGCATCCCGCGCGCCCTGGCCGCCCCGGGGACGAAGCTCTTCGCCCGCTTGCGCGCGGACATTCCTTGAAGACTTTACGGGATACCTAATGGGTTGAAGTCAAAGGCCGCCCGGGCAACCGGGCGGTCTTTTCGCATACAGCCGGACGGGAAAACGGCCGCTACTCGAAGAAACCCCGCCCCTCCTCCATCCGGCGGCGGTTTCTTTTGGTCGGGCGGCCCTGGTCTCCTTCCAGGCGGTGGACCCTGCCCTCGTTCCAGGCCTTGCGCTGTTCCAGCACCTCCGGCGGGGTGATTTCCTCGCAGGCGGCACGGGCCTGCGGGGGGCCTACCCGCTTGTCGATAAGGGCGAGCACCCGCACCACGCGGGTACCCGGGCCTTCCGGAAAGGGAAGCTCCAGCAGCTCCCCGCCCTTCAGCTCCG
>CBFGVD010000214.1:0-6149 GCA_965651965.1 uncultured Verrucomicrobiaceae bacterium
GCTTGAACTCCGTGGAGGTCAGCTCCACCGGATGACCCTGGAGGTAAAACTTGAGCGAATTCTTATCGAAGCGGAAGGGGCCGTAGCTCACCTCCACGGAGCCGGGCGGACCGTCGGAGCGCTTGAGCACCGCCTGCACGCGGAGCATCAGCTCCTTCGGGGAAAAAGGCTTGGTCAGGTAATCGTCCGCCCCGGCTTCCAGACCCTGGATGCGGTCCTCCGTCTGCGCCCGGGCGGTGAGCATGATGACGGGAATGTCACGGCTGCGGGAGTCCCGGCGGATCTCCTTGAAGACGCCGTAGCCGTCCTTGCCGGGCAGCATCAGGTCGAGGATCACGAGATCGGGACGCTCGTGGATCGCCAGCTCCGCGCCGGTGATCCCGTCGTGCGCCTTCAACACCTGGTAGCCCGCGCGCTCCAAATTGAAGCCCACCAGGTCCGCGATGTCCCGTTCATCCTCGACGATCAGGATTTTCTGCATGCGCGCTGAGCTTTAGTGACCCCTTTTCCGGCCGGGAACGGACGGGTTGTGACGAATTTGTCGCACGAAGCGCGGGAATGCCAAGCCCGGATCCGGGCCGGGGGGAAGGTGGAGTCAGACGATTACGGGTTCGATCCTTGAAACAGAGGGAGTGGCGTACCCCCCTAAAAGGCCGGTCGGCCGCGGCCTGAAGAGGAACGGGCAGAGGGCTGGCGCGAATTTCCCCCGCGATTATTCTTCGGCGGCATCCGGCGGCGTGTTGACGGCGGTTTTCAGGTAGCGGGCCAGGATTTCGGCCTTCGTTTCGCCCGCGCCTTCCATCGCCTTGCGGTGCGTTTCCACGTGCCTGTCCAGCAGTCCTCTCCACACCAGCGAGAGATCGGGGTGCTCCTCCGCGCCGAAGCCGATGGGATCGAGGCGTTCCGGGAGCGTCTTGATTTCCTCCCCGGTGGCCACCGCCAGCAGGATCAGGGCCTCGCCCTCGCCGCGCACGGTGATTTCCCGTTCTCCCGGAGTGACTTCGGACTCCATCGGGAAGACCCAGGCACGCGCTTCGAAGGGCCGCGTTTTTTTGCCGCCATGCCCGTCCAGGACCAAGATGCGGCGATCCTCCACCCGCACCTTCGCATCGTGTTCGGTAGGCAGCTCGACCTTGAAATTCAGGGCGCCCGGCTTGTCCGCCCGCAGATGGGTCACGATCAGATCGTCCGCGCTGCTGGCGAAGACCGTCCACGTGAAGCCCGCTCCGCCGCGCTTGAAGGTAGTGACCACCGTGCCGTCTTCCAGATCCAGCACGCGCTTGTAATCCGTGACCGGCGAACCGCCCGCCAGCCAATCGAGCGAGAAATGGAACCACGCCGGTCCGCAGAAGGCCGCGCCGGGCACCTCCGCCGTCGCCGGATGCTTGACCCCCTTCATCAGGATGGCCATCGGCTCGATCCCCGTGCGTCCTTTTACCCGCGCGCGCACGAGGCCGTTGCCGATCGGGAAGGCCTTCTCCGGCCCGGCGGCGGGTTTCTCGAAGACGATTTCCTCCCCGTGCGAGACGCAGGCGGAAAGAAACACGGCGAGCGGCAGGAATTTCACCCCATGAGGGAAGGCTTCCGGGCGGCGGAGTTCAAGCGCGGAGTGAGCCGGTGGCGGAACGCCGTTTCCCTTGTCCTCACTTCTTCGCCGGATCGTAGAAGATCCGGATATCCGCCTTCTCCCCGCCCATCAGTTGCTGCGCGCGCTTGAGCGCGTCCCGGGTGGAGAGGTTCGGATTGCTCGGGCGGTTCAGGAAGATGTTGCTCTCGCCCGCCTTGCGGTCCGCGCCTTTCTGGATCGTTTCCAGCACCCCGGAGTTCTTGAGCACCCGGTAAACGTCCCGCGTGGCGCCGGAGATGAGCACATGGCGGTCGTTCGCGCGCATGAATTTGATCAGGTCCTCCAGCGCGAGCACGGAAGTGGCATCCAGATGGCGGGCGTTCTTCAGCCGCAGGATCATGATTTTCAGGGAGGGATCCGCCGCGGTGCGCTGGATCTGGGTGCGGAAGAGCTCCGCCGCGCCGAAGAAGAGATCCCCCTCCACGTGCACGATGGAAATCGCGGGATTCGGCCGCTGGCGCTTTTCGCCCATCTGCCGCAGTTCCCCGGCGTCGTTGAATTCGTACTCCACCAGGTGCGGCCGGCTTGCCTTCCGCAGGAAGAGGGTGACGGAGAGCGCCACGCCGATGAAAATGGCCACGTGCAGTGGCGCGATGAGCGTGGCGATGAAGGTGGTGGCCAGCACCGCCGCGTCATCCGGCGTCGAGCGCGCGCAGATGCGGATATTGTGCCGGTTGATGAGCCCCAGGGCGATGGCGATGATGAGCGCCGCCAGCGCCGCCTTCGGCACATAGTCGATGAGCGAGATCCCGTGGCGCGGCAGCCAGGAGATCAAGAGCGCGGCGGAGAGCACCAGCAGTCCGGAGTAGATGGAGGACATCCGGGTGCGGGCTCCCGAACCGAAATTCAGCGTGGACCGCAGCAGGGAGCCGGAGGCGGGCATGCCCCCGGCGATCGCGGAGGCGAGATTCGCCGCGCCCACGGCGAACATGTCCTGGTTCACGTCCGACCGGTCCCCGGAACGGGACGCGATGGTCTTTGCCATCAGCGTATTCTCCAGGCAGGCCAGGAATGCGATGGCCAGGGCCACGCCGAGCAGCATGGAAATGTCCTCGAAGACACCCGCACGGGCGAGCGAGGGCAGGGAAGGCATCAGGTCCTGCGGCGTGAAGGTCTGGAAGCGGGCCACCTGCGCGAAAGGACTGCCGGCCTGCTGCGCCAGCGTGCCGAAGACGGCGGACACCGCTACCAGCGTGATCGCCAGATTCGGCCAGCGCGGCTTCCAGCGCCTCAGCAGGGTGAAGAGTGTGAAGGTGACGGCACCGATGAGCACGGGCGGCCAGATCGCATCCGGGATGGAGCGGCCCAGGGCCTCCACCAGGCCGGCGAAGGTTCGCGGGCGCAGCACGTCCACAGCTTCCGCCACGCCCAGCAGGTGCTTCATCTGGTTCGTCATGATGAGCACCGCCGCCCCGGAGACGTAGCCGACCAGCACGGAGCGGGAAATGTACTGGAGCAGGTCCGCCAGCCGCAGCACGGAGCCCAGCAGGCAAAAGAGGCCCACCATCAGCACCAGCAGCGGCACCAGCTCCGCCTCCCGTGCCGCCAGCACGGGCTCCACGGCGAAAAAGCCGAAGAGCATGAACGCCGTCGCGTTCGTGGGCCCCAGGATCGTGTGGCGGGAACCCGCGAAGAGCGGCGCCACCAGGGAGGCCGCCGCGGAGCAGGCGATGCCGAAGACGATCGGCAGCTCCGCGATGGCCGCGTAGGCGATGCCCTGCGGGATATCCAGCAGGGAGACGTTCAGCGCCGCTTTCCCGTCGGCGCGGAATTTTTCCCCGTTGTACTTCCGCAGGGTGTGGATGATGGGGAAAGGGTCCAGTTTCCCGCCGCGGAAGAACTCCGTCGTGCGGCGGAGGATGCGGCGCGGATGGAAATGGGAAGTCATGCGGAAGCCACGGTCTCAGCGGAAGCGAGCGCGCCGCAGCAGCCACAGCCCCAGGAGCACGCACAGGGCGTTCGGAGCCCAATTCGCCATGATGATGCCGCCCGGGCTCTTCCCCCCGAGCATCCCGCATACAAAATAGGCCCCGCCGATGAGCAGGCTGATGATCAGGCCGGTGGAGGTGTCCTTGCGCCGCGCCTTTACCCCCAGCGGCACGCCGATGAAGGCGAAGGCAAGGCATGCCAGCGAGGAGGCGTAGCGGCGCTGGATCTCCGCCTCCGCATTCGCGATGTAGCGCCGTTTGAGCTCCGGCTTGTCCTTGAAGTTCGGCAACTCGGTGTCGATGTTGCGGATGAAGCGCCGGATCTCCGTATTACCCATCGTCTTTGGGTCCTTCTTTTCCGGGGCCGGTGTGAAAGGCAGCACCACCGGTACCGATTCCTCCGCCATCGCCACCAGGGGCAGGCCGTCTTCATCGGTGGATTCGAAGAGCGCGTCGTAGAGATGGAAGCGGAATTCCTTCTTCGTGTTGTCGATCACCGCCTCCGCCTTCATGGCGTGGACGTAGGTATTGCGCCCGGCCCGCACGTCGTCCGGCGCGGGGATCTGGAAAAGGTGCAGGCCTTCCATCAGGGAACCGTCGGATTTCTCGATGTAGGCGCGCACGTTCCCCGCGTTCTTTTCCAGCCGTTCCAGGCCGTCCTGCTCCGCGGCGGCGCGCAGGATACTCTGGGGATCGGAGAAGAAGGCGTGCAGGGTGATCCGCTTCACGTTCTCTTTCGCCCTGGGCGCGATTTCCAGGTTCAGCCACATGCACAGCGCGGAAAGCGCCGCACCGAGGGCGAAGACCGGCAGGGCCAGCCGCTTCAAACTCACCCCGGCCACCCGGAATCCGGTCAGCTCGTTGTCGGAGGACATCCGCCCGAAGACCAGCAGCACCGCGGTCAGGAAGGCCCAGGGGATGGTGTAGATCAGGGAAAAGGGGATCGTCGCCAGGATGAATTCCAGGATGATCTTCGGCGGCGCGCCGAATTCCACGATGAGCATGCGCAGGTTCTGGAACAGGCTGCCCATGACCAGGATGGTGCTCAGCAGCACGATGGCGAAAAGAGTCCCGAGCAAGATCTGGCGCCCGATGTAGCGGTCTGAGAGACGCATGCGTGTGCGGAGTCTGGCTCCCCCCCGCCGGGCTGTCCAGAGGGGATGTGGCCGCATCCCGGGGCTCGTGCATGCCCGGGAGCATCTTCCTCATTCTCCGGCAGGGCGGGCGGTCTCCTCCGTCTTCCGCCCCGTTTTCCTGCGGATTTCCGCGCGCCTGCCCAGCCAGGCCGCCGTTTCCGCGCCCGCGAGGAAAGCCTGGATGGAAACGAAGAGCCAGAAGAGGAACAGGAGGAAATTCACACCCCCGCCGATGAAGGAACCCCACATGCTGTGGCGGAAATAGAAGTCCAGCACGCCTTTCAGCGAGCAGGTGACCAATGCCGCCAGGGCCGCCCCGGGGAAAGCGTGCCGCCAGAGCGGCCGCCGCCGCGGCAGCACCTTGAGGATGAGCGCGAAGGCGCAGGCGAGCAGCAGGAAAGTGGATACCCAGCCGAAATTCCGCATCAGGCCGAAGCTCTCCAGCCAGGGGGCTTCCATGCGCGCCGCCACGTAGGCGGCGAAGCCCTGCACCACCGTGCCCGCCACCAGCAGCGCGCCGAAGAGCAGGATCAGCCCGGCGCAGAGCCCGCGTGCCGCCAGGCGCGTCAGCCAGCGGCGGGAGGGGTCCGCGGGAGCCGCCTCGTTCACCACGTTCAGCGTCTTCCGTAATTTCGATAAAACGTGTGAGCCCGCGTAGAGCAGCGTGGTCATCGCGATCACGAAGGCACCCGGGTCCGAGCGCGGGGCGATCCGCGCGCTTTGCAGCAGGTTCTCGATCATGGCCGCCATCTCGGCGCCCAGCACGGCGGCGAATTGCTTCTCCAGTTCGCCGTGGGCGGCCTTCTCCCCCAGGACCATGCCCGCCACCGTCACGCCGATCAGCAGCAGGGGCGGGAGGGAAATCAGGGCGTAAAAGGCCAGCGCCGCCGAATTATCGGTATGCCGGTGCATCACCCAGCGGCGGGTCAGACGCCGCAGGAAGAGGATGGACCGGAGCCTTCGGATTCGGAGCACCTCCCGTTCTAACATAGCACCCGCCCGCGCGAAAGCCCCGAAAGGACGGAAGACCGGTCATTTGCGGTCCTTCGCCCGCTGGTAGCGGGAGCGGCGTCCGGAGGATTCCTCTCCGGCCTCGGGCGGGGCGGCGGGCTTCTCTTCCGCCTGGATCACGGGAGCGGCGGGCTTCGCGGCCTTCACCTTCTTCGGCTTGATCTCCTTTTCCCGCGGCGTCCATTGCGGCATGGCGGGCACCGGCAGCTTCCAGCCGGTGCGGGTCATCAGTGCCTCCGCCACCAGGAAGACGAGCATCGCCAGCGCGATCCAGATGCGCAACGAAACGTCCTGCCGGACCGGGGGGCGCAGCCATGCCTTCGAGAGATCCAGCAGCTCCCGCCCGCCGGTCTGGGCGGCGACGGTGCGCAACTCCGCCAGGCGCTCCGGCTCGAAGGCCCACTCCACGGAGGAGCCCACCGTCACCGGGCCGAAGGGCAGCGCGTA
>CBFGVD010000215.1:0-6145 GCA_965651965.1 uncultured Verrucomicrobiaceae bacterium
GGATGAAGGACCAGTGCGACCGGCTGGTGAAGATGGGCTATCTGGAGCGCTGGCGTCTTCCGCGGCAGGAGGTAGGGCGACCGGAAATCATGTACCGGTTGGCGGCAAAAGCCGATGCGATCTTTCCACAGGCGGGTGTCTCGCTGTCCCTGGAACTGCTGGAAGCGGCGCGCGCGCTTTTCGGCGATACTGCCCCGGAACGGCTGCTGCTCCAGTATTTCAGCCAGCTCCGCGAGCAATGGCGGCCCAGGCTTTCCAAAGCGAAATCGCTCGTGGAGCGGGCCACGATGCTGGCGGCCCTGCGCGAGAAGGAGGGGTGCTTCGGCCGCTGCAAGTATGATCCGGCCAAGGGTTTCCGCATCGAGGAATACCATCATCCCCTCCACGCGGTCTTTGCCGCTTATCCCGGGGCGATCCATCTGGAACTGAGGATGATGGAGGAACTGCTGGGCAGCCGCATCACGCGCCGGGAGGTGCCGGGCGGGCGCGGCGGACCCGCGCGGGTGGATTACGAGGTAGTCACCCTGGGGGTAAGGGAGGCGACATGAGGGCTGGGCGGCCGTTGCTTTTCCAGCGATGCGGACGATTTTTCCCCGCTGCCGGCAAGGGTCCTTTGAATACGCCGCCCCTTTTCCCGGTCAAAGCCCCGTAACCCGAATCCTCCGATGAAAGCGCACCGCCTGATCTGGACCTCCTCCACGCTCTGCCTGATCCTCGCAGCCTGCGACAAGACCAAGGAGGCCGGAGGAGGGAAAAGCCTCGATGAACTCGCCGCGGAGCGGACCGCGCTGGAAGACGAGCGCACGGCTCTGGAACGCGAGCGGCTGGAGGAAGAGCGGGCCGCGCTGGAAGAAGAAAGGGAGAGGCTGCGGGCGGAGCGCGAGGCACGGTTGGCGGCCCGGGAACAGGATGCGGCGGAGCTGGACGGGGCGCTGGAAGAACGCCAGCGGGAGATCGAACGCAGAGCGGCGGAGCTTGCCGCGCGGGAAGGAGATCTCGCCGCACGGGAGAGCGAGCTGACGGAGCGGGAATATGCCGCGGCGGGGAGCGAGGCTCTCGACGATTGGGCTCCGGAGCCGCCGCCCGAGGTGCAGGAACCCGTGGCGGATTATTCGACCTTCTACGACGAACTTCAACCCTACGGCTCCTGGTACGAAACGCCCGACTACGGTTACGTGTACCAGCCCTCCGTCGTGATCCGGGACCGCACCTGGCGCCCCTACACGCGGGGCCGCTGGGTGTGCACCGACCTGGGCTGGAACTGGTGCTCGGACGAGCCTTTCGGCTGGGCCTGCTTCCACTACGGCCGCTGGTGCATCCTGCCGGGCCGCGGCTGGGTGTGGGTGCCCGGAGATGAATGGGCTCCTTCCTGGGTGTGCTGGCGGGAAGGCGGTGACCACGTGGGCTGGGCGCCGCTGCCGCCGGAGACGCTGGGCTACCGCGGGCGCGGCTGGGGAAGCAGCGTGGAGGCGGATTTCGGCATCGCCCGTTCGCTATACACCTTCGTGCAGCGGCGGCACATGGCGGACTCCCTGTGGCAGCACTGTCTGCCCGCGGATCAGAATGGGATCGTCATCAAGAATACGGTTAACGTCACCAACATCCGGTTTCATAAGAACCGCATCGTTTCCGGAGGGCCGCGTTGGGATAAGCTCCGCGCCGCGGTCGGGAAGCCCTGGCCGGTGTACCGGCTGCAGATCGACCGCGTGCAGGGCTTGCAGAAGAAGGATGCGCGCAATGCCGTCATCCGCGGAAAGCAAGTGGCGGTCTTCGCGCCGAACCTGAACGCGCGCTGGAACGCCCGGCTGAAACCTTCCCGTGTGGCGGCGAAGTGGGAGGACGCCCGGATCGACCGCGGCGGGAATGAAGTGAAGCCCGAGTGGCGCAAGCGGTTCATCGAGGCGAGGGAGCAACGGCAGCAGCAGGCGGCCGCGTGGACGCGCGAACACGACGGGGCCGCGAAGCCGCAGCTCGTGCTGGAGGAAAACCGCAAGAAGGTTTCCAGCGCCCAACAGACGCTTGAGGAGAAGCAACGCGAACTGGCCGAAGCCCGGCGTGCGAAGATCGCGGCCCAGCGCGGGAAGAGCCGGGAGGTCGGCCGGCCCCCGGCCGACGGGGGACGTGCCGGAAGACCCGCGAACGAAACGGTGCAGGGTAACGGCCGGCAAGGACTTGAAGAACGCCGCCGGCAGATGGCCGAACGAGCGAGGGAACAGAGCGGGCAAGCCCGCGGGGACAAAGGAAGCCGGGGAGAAGAATCGGTCTCACCCCGCGGTGCCCGGCAGCAGCAGCCGGGCCCCGGGAGGGAACAGGCGGAGGAAGAGATCCGCCGCCAGGAACGGACCAGGGAGGAGGCCGCGGCGGCCAAGCGCCGGCAACAGATGGAGCAGGCGCGCCGGGATCAGGAGGCGTCCCGCGAAGCCGCGGAACAAGAGCGCCGCCGCCAAACGGAGACCCGCCGGGGGCGCGAGGAAACCCGCCAGCAACTGGAAGAGATCGAACGCCGCCGGAAGGCAGCCGAGACGGCGCGGCAGGAGGATGACACGCGCCGCCGCAGGCAGGAGCAGCTCCGGGAGCAAGAGCGCGTGCGCGAGGATGCGCGCCGCCGGACCGAGGATCAGGCCCGCCGCCAGGATGAAACCCGCCGCCGCGAGCAGGAACAAGCGGAGGAACGGGAAGCCGGGCGCCGGGAGCGGCAGGATCGCATGCGGGAAGAGCAGGAACAACGGCGCCGCCAGGCGGAGGATCAGGCACGGCGGCAGGCGGAGGAAGCCCGCAGGCAAGCGCAGGAACGCGAACGGCAGCAACAGGAGGAAAGGGCCCGCCAGCAGGAACGCGTGCGCGAACAGCAGGAAGAAGCCCGCAGGCGCGCGGAAGATCAGGCCCGCCAACAGGAAGAAGCCCGGCGCGAACAGCAGGAGCGGGCGAAGCAGCAGCAGGAAGAACAGGCGCGCCAACAACAGGAACGCTCCAGGGAGCAGGCGGAACGCGCCAGGGAGCTGCAACAGGACAGACAGCGCCAGCGGGGCCGCTGAGAGGCGGGCTCTCAGAAGGGGGCTTTCACCAGGGTGGCGAGCAATTCTTCCATGAGCTCGGCATCCTCCACTTCCCCCCGCACGGTCCAAGCGGTGGCGAGTTCTTCCACCACGCGCACGAGCAATTCGCCCGGCGTGGCAGGGCGCGCCGCCACCGCGCGGATATCGCGCGGATATTTCCTCATCCTGTGGGCCAGGTCTTCGACCAATACCCGCCGCCCTTTGACAAAGGGCTCCGATAACACGACCTGCCCGTCCTCATGATATCGGCACAGGAGGGACTGCGGCAGGCTGAGGCCGTCCACATCGATATCCAGACGCCGTGCGACAAGCAGGAAGACAAGGCCCAGCCCGAGTGCATTCGAGGTATTCCCGGCGAGGACATGGGCCAGATCGTAGTTATCCGGATCGTCTTCCTCGTGGATATTGGCCTGGAAGCGGCCGCTCTCGAACAAGGCGCGGTTGACTCCCGCGGGGCCTTCCTCGTCGGAGATTCCTTGCAATTCTTCCGCCAGGAGATCGAGCGCATCGCCCAGCGGCTGCCGCATCGTCACCCCGTCGTGCAGATAGTCGGAAAGCATGCGCAGCAGGGCCTCGAATTGTTCCCAATCGTCATGCACGGCGGCGGCACCGCCGGCGGGTACCACCCATTCGCGGCGCAGGCGCTCCCTCCGTGCCGGGAGCAGGAGCAGGGAGAGGAGTTCCGCGTCCGCTTCGCCCGGCCGGACATCCATTCCGCCGAGCAGTTCGCTCACATCCCCGCCGAATCCGGCAAGGGCCGCTTCCACCGGGCCGCGGACCTGCGGGGAATCGTCGTCGAGCAGCCTCAGTAGAACGGCCAGGCGCTCCGGTGAAGTGTCGGTCCGAGTGCTCACTTGGGAAAGGGGATGGTGCGCGATACTGGGTTTGAACCAGTGACCCCCACCGTGTCAAGGTGGTGCTCTACCACTGAGCTAACCGCGCATGTGTGGTCCCGGACGGGGGCGGGAGAATGGGGGGGCTCCCCGGCGGATGCAACCCCTTTTTTAAGGGGAGCGGGAGACCCGGGGCAGGAAAAAAGGGCGGGGAGCCGGAGCTCCCCGCCGTTTGAGACATTCGACTCAGCGCGAACGGCTCCGGCACCGGGTGCGGAACCTCTCGCGGATGGGGAACGGACCTTATTTCGCGGCTTTCTTGGCAGCCTTTTTGGCGGCCTTTTTCGCCGGAGCGGCCTTCTTGGCGGACTTGGCGGCTTTCTTCGCGGGAGCGGCCTTCTTCACGGCTTTCTTGGCAGCCTTCTTTGCCGGGGCCTTCTTCGCCACCTTCTTGGCGGCCTTCTTGGCTACGGTTTTCTTGGCGGCCTTCTTCGCCGCCTTCTTGGCGGACTTGGCGGCCTTTTTGGCGGCTTTCTTGGCGGCTTTCTTGGCGGCCTTCTTCGCCACCTTCTTCACCGCTTTCTTTGCCGGGGCCTTCTTGGCAGGCGCCTTTTTAGCGGCCTTCTTTGCAGGGGCCTTCTTGGCGACCTTCTTGGCAGGCGCCTTCTTGGCGGCTTTCTTCGCGGGCTTGGCCGCGGCCTTCTTCGCTGTTTTCTTTGCAGCCATGGCTTTGTGTCGTTTGAGTTCGCGTTCGATGTTGGTTTTCTCTTCCGGCGTTAACGTGCCGGTGGAGAGGAGTGCGAGGATCGCCTCACCGAGACGGCCCCCGAAAGCGTTGGTCAAAAAATCGTGCGATGCACGGCGGACAATCGTGTCCTGCGAATACGCGGCCTCGTAAACATGCGCGCGCCCGTCGCGCACGCGCTTCACCAGCTTCTTCCGCTCGAGGCTCTGCAGCACGGAAAGTACCGTGGTGTAGGCCCTGTCCTTCCCGTCGGGAAGGGTTTCAAGTACGGTGCTTACCGTAGAAGGACCCCCGTGCCACAATACCGACAATGCCTGGAGCTCGAGATTGGAGGGGTGGTTGACTCGTGCCATGATCTGATGATCGCCGGGTTCGTGACACCATAAAGCTAGTAGTTCACAATTCCGTCAAGTTCAAACTAGCCGATTTTTAGCAAACATTAAACAATTTTAACGGCGCATTTCGCCCGCCGTTTTATCATCTACGATGTCTGTCGTAGATATCCCCGCCGCTATTCCTCCGGCAGCGGCGGGCGCTTGATGCCTGGAGCGATCTTCGCCAGCGCTTCCCACAGGCGGTCTTCGGAGGGATGGCCGTTGAAAAGCACGCGGCCTTCCGCGGAAACGAGCACGGCGGAGGGCACGCTCTGGATCCGCAGCAGCCGGTGCAGGGAATCCTTTTCCCGGTCCACCAGCCATGCGCCGGGCGGCGGGGTGCCCAGCCCGGAGACGATCTCCTTCGCCTCGTGCAAGGCATCGGGCGAAGGGTCCGCCAGCAGGGAAGCGATGGCGATGCCGTGCTTCCCGAGCTCCGTCGCCGCGGCCTTGAAATCCGGCATGCTGGCTTCGCACTCGCGGCTCCACGGCGACCAGAAGTGGAGCAGCAGCGCCTTCTTCTCCTTTGTCAGCGCGGCGAGCTCCACCTGCTCCCCGGCGAGGAGCGAGGCGAATTCCAGCGAGGGCTCGATCTTCACCGCGCGCATCGCCTCTTCCATGCGCATGCGGTCGATGTGCGGGGCGAAAGCCGATCCCTGGCGGGGGCTGAGCCAAAAGGCCTCGGTGATGTGCTTCTTGAATCCTTCGCGGTCGTCCTTCCGCAGCGCGGCGATGGCCTGCACGTATTCGACCACGGCGAGCCAGTCCTCCCTCACGGCGAAGATCTCGGATTCCTCCAGCTTGAAGCTGTCTTTCCTTTTCAGGAATTCCGGCATCATCGCGGCCAGCTTGTCGTCCTCCTGCCGGTCCACGTGGTAGAGGAAGCGGGCTTCCAGCACGGCTTGCTCGCCCGCGCCCAGCTCGCGGGCCTTGCGGATCGCCGTCTCCAGTTCCGCATCGCCGCCGCGCTCGGAGAGCATGCGCTCGAGCGCGGCTTTCTTCGGCGGCAGGGAGTCCAGGGGATCGGGCTCCGCGCCGGGGGCCGGTTCCTGTGCCAGGGCGGCGGCGCGCCCCAGCACGGGCGCCCCGACTCGGATGGGCACCGCGGAGGTCAGGTAAGGCAGGGGGGAGGGACTG
>CBFGVD010000216.1:0-6118 GCA_965651965.1 uncultured Verrucomicrobiaceae bacterium
CCAACGCCGCCCGCGCCGCCGATGATGAGCAGGGTCTTGTCCTTCCCCTCGTCCAGATCCCCCGGCGTCAGGCCCAGGCGGTCGAAGAAGCACTCCCAGGCGGTGATCGCGGTAAGGGGCAGGGCCGCGGCCTCGGCGAAGCCCAGGCTTTCGGGCTTCTTCGCCGCGATCCGCTCGTCCACCAGTTGCAATTCCGCATTCGAGCCCGGCCGGGTGATGTCCCCGGCATAGTAAACCTCGTCCCCGGGGCGGAAATGCGTCACACCGTCGCCCACGGCCTCCACCACGCCCGCGGCATCGAAGCCCAGGATCTTCGGGGCCGTTTCCTCCTCCGTGCGGGCGCGCCGCACCTTGTAGTCCACGGGGTTCACCCCGATCGCCTTCACCCTTACCAGCAGGTCGCGCGGCCCGGGCAGGGGATCGGGCAGGTCGAGGGTCTGGAAACACTCCGGGTGGTCGGGCGGCAGCTTCCGCGTGATGGCAACGGCTTTCATCGAGCCTGCTTTACTTCACCTCCGCCGTGCCTGTCAGCCCCGCGATGTGGCTTTCCATCGCTTTCGCCCACATTTCGTAGCCCGCTTGCTGCGGGTGCAGGAAATCCGGCATCGTCGCCGCGGGCAGGGTGCCGTCCGGCGCCAGGAAAGTGCCGGTCATATCCAGCCAGCGGACCTTCTCCCCGTCGGCGAAGGATTTGATCCGTTCGTTGATGCCGTTGTTGATGCCGCGCAGCTTGCCGTCCGGCTTCTCGTCGCGGGGAAAGACGGAGAGGAGCAGGATCTTCGCGTCCGGCTTGCGGTCCTGGAGCAGTTCGATGATGAGCTTGATGCCCTCCGCCGTCTGTTCCGGCGGGTCCTGGCGGTGGCCGGTGTTGTTCGTGCCGATCATCAGGACGAAGAGCTTCGGGTCCACGTTTTCCAGCTCCCCGTTCATCAGGCGCCAGAGCACGTGCTCCGTGCGGTCGCCGGAGTAGCCCAGGTTCAGCGCCTTCCGGCCGGCGTAGTATTTTTCCCACACCGGCTTGCCGTGGCCTTCCCAGCCCTGGGTGATGGAGTCGCCGATGAAGACGAGCTCGTGGCCGCCTTGCTTCGCCAGCTTCACCTTCTGCGCGTGGCGCTGCTTCCACCAGCCTTCGCCGAAACGGTGCCCGGGCAAGGTGGCGGGGCTCATGTGGTATTCTTTCCGGACCTGCTTGTAGCGCGCCTTGAGATTTTCGAGAAGGGAGGCGTAGGCGGGATCATCGTGGACGGACTTCATTTCCTCCGGATCCTTCTCCAGATCGAAGAGGTTCCACTCCTGCGTGGCGGGGAAGTACATCAGCTTGTGCGTGCCCGTGCGGATGCCGTCGTGCGCGGCCACGTTGTGGGTGCGCTCCCCGCTATAGAAGTAGTAGATATCCTTCCGCCAATCCGCGGGCGTTTCGCCCTTCAGCAGGGGCAGCAGGCTGCGGCCCTGCACCGTCTCCGGGATCTCCGCCCCGGCGATCTCCAGGAAGGTGGGAGCGTAGTCGATATTCTGGATCAGCGCCTCGCTGCGCGTGCCGGGGGGGATCACGCCCGGCCAGCGCGCCAGGAAGGGCATGGCCAGGCTTTCCTCGAACATCCAGCGCTTGTCGTACCAGCCGTGCTCGCCCAGGTAGAAGCCCTGGTCGGAGGAATAGATGACCAGCGTGTTTTTCCCCAGCCCGCTCTTGTCCAGGTGGTCCAGCAGGCGGCCCACGCTGTCATCCACGGCGCGGACGCAGCGCAGGTAGTCCTTCAGGTAGCGCTGGTATTTCCAGCGCGTGATGTCCCGGCCCTGGATCTTGCCGGCCCGCATGGCCTCGATGAACGCGGCGTTCTCCGGCTCGTAGGCCGTGTTCCACTCCGCCCTCTGGGCCGGGTTCATGCGGTTGTACTCGCCGTTCGGCCCCAGGTTCATGAAATGCTCCGGGAAAAGGTTTTCACCGCGGAATTTCATGTCGTGGCCCCAGGCCATGTGCCGCGCGATCTCCATTTCCTGCTTCTTCAGCGTGCCGCTGCGGTTCGCGTAGTCGTCGAAGAGGGTGGCCGGCTCCGGCAGCGTGACATCCTTGAAAAGCCCGTAGTGCCGCGGGGCGGGGGACCAATTCCGGTGCGGGGCCTTGTGCTGGCACATCAGCACGAAGGGCTTGCCCTTGTCCCGGCCCTTTTCCAGCCACTCGATCGCCTTGTCCGTGACGATGTCCGTGCAGTAGCCCTGCACGCGGCTCCTGCCCGCGGGGCCGATGAAGTCCGGGTTGTAGTAGCTGCCCTGGCCGGGCAGGATCTCCCAGTGGTCGAAGCCCGTGGGCTGCGTGACGAGGTGCCACTTGCCGATCAGGGAGGTCTGGTAGCCCGCCTTTTGCAGCAGCTTGGGGAAGGTGGTCTGGCTGCCGTCGAAGCGCGCGTTGTCGTTGTCCAGGAAGCCGTTGATGTGGCTGTGCTTCCCCGTGAGGATCGCCGCGCGGGAGGGGCCGCAGATGGAATTCGAGCAGTAGGAACGGGTGAAAATCGCCCCCTCCTTCGCCAGCCCGTCGATGTTCGGCGTGGGCGCGACGTCTTTCAGCGGCCCGCCATAGGCGGAGATGGCATCCAGCGCGTGGTCGTCGGAAAAGATGAAGACGATGTTCGGCCGCTCCTGCGCGCATAGCGCCGAGCTGAGGAGGACGGAGAGTGCCAGGAAACGCATGACCGGAGCATACGACGGCACGGCCCCCTCCTTGCAAGAAGTTGCCGGTCGTGAAAACCAACCGGGCCGGGTTTCATGCCTTGGAGCGCGGCGCGGGTCCGCGAAACCGCCGTTTGACGCTCTGCCGCGGAGACGCTTTGCTAACAAGGTCATGAAAAGCGTGCCCCTCATCAGTTCCGGCGTCGCCGGCCCGCTCGGCGTGCTCCACCTCCCCCGCCTCTGGCTGAAAGTCTCCCTGGAAGCCCGCGGCCTGCTGGCCGACGGCTATCCCGGCGCGGACAAGGGCTACGACCAGATGGTCATCGACGGCCTGGGCCTGGACCGGGATGCCGTGATCGCTCATATCACGGACACCCGCCCGACCTATCCTCAATTCGAGACCTGGGTGAAGGGCCAACCCGGCGTGAAGCTGGACGAAGCCTCGGTCTCCGCCCTGACTGCCGCCATCACCGGCTACATCCATGCCGACGAGGTCCGCAAGGGCGTCCTGGCCGCGGACGACATTCCGGACGACGACAAGGCACCGAAGGATGCCATCAACCTGAACAACCTGGACGACTGGCATGCATTCCATGCCGCCGTGCTGAAGTAAGGATATCCCGCCCCGCCTTCACCGGCGGGGCTTTCTCTTTCCCATGCAGGAGGAACCGGAATCCGGGGAGGCTGTCCGGGAGGTCGTGCCGGTTCCCTGGGGACCGCGGCTCGCGGTATTCTTTTTGAATGTCGTGACGGTGGCCTTGGTTCTACCGCTCGCCGTCGCGGCATTTTGCTGTTTCCAATCCCTCGGGCTGGCGGATCATCATCACGGCTCCCTGTTGCCTGCGATCGTCCGGGCTTCATTCGTGCTCGGGGCTTTCCAAGTGGTTTTGACCATGACGGTGAGCATGGGCTGGCTGGGCCGCCGGATCATGGATCGGACCGCGGGAACCGGAGCCTCGGCCGATGCGCGGCTGCCGCGGGACCCCTTGCGTTCCATTTCGGCAACGGTTTTCATCGCGGGAGAGGTGTACGCGATCCTGCAGCTCTGTGTCTGGGCCTTCGTGAAGTTTACCGGCATCGCGGCAAGCACCTGGATCTGGCCCCTGTGGTGGCTCCACTGCTGGGCAATCTTTTTCGGATTCCGGCGTTGGATGGACCGCCGCTTGCCCCGCTGAACGATGGCCAGGTTCGATCTTCAGCGCATGCCCGCGGGCGTCCGGGCGGCCATTGCTTTCCTGAAACTCTTCATCGTCGGGATGATCCTGCTGCTCTACATCGGGGTCATCAACGGGATGTTCCTGCTCACGGAGGCCGATCATTCCGGCGGACGGTCGGGGATGTTGTCCATCGCCACCTGCCTCGGCTTCCTGGCGGTTTTCCTGGGGTGCTTGGCCATGGCGATAGCCGCGGAATGGATGATTCAATACTTGCAGGCCAATCATGGATCGGGTTCCCGGGAGCTGGCTCTACGCCTCCTCCGCCACCCGGCGAAAATGATAGGCCTGCCGGTTCTCCGGGTGATATCGATCTACTCCGCCCTCGCGATGTTGGCCTGGCTGGTGGTGAAAGTCGGAGGCTTCAACGGGAGTTCCTGGACCTGGCTGATCTTTTGGCTGGCCGTACACTACGGCTCCCGGCGGGGTACCCGCGCGCTCAAGCGCAGGTTCCCCTTGTCCTGAGCGGGTGGTGGATTTATCCGGATGCCGATGGACGGAGACGGAAGCGAGACGCGCCTGCCCTGGGGGCTGCGCTTTGTGTCCGGCTTTCTGTTGGTCGTCGCGATGGCCCTGATCCTGCCCCTTCTCGCGGCGGGGTTGGGCTGTCTGTTCACGCTGACCATGGCGGCCCATGAGCCGGAGAAAGCTCTGCTTGCCTTCGGATTCGGCTTCCTGTTCTTGGTCCTGTTTCTCGGCCTCCTAGTCCTATGCCTTGGCGCGGGTTGGCTGGATCAATACATCCGCCGGAGCCACGGTAGGCGGTTCCTTTCGGAGCCGGGGGATTTCCGCTGCGCCGTGGTCAGGCCCGCCGTGATTTCCGCGGCCCTATGTTCGGCCTATGCGTTCGGAGTTGGCATCTTCATCAGGGTTTTTCTCGATGCCGGTTCATCCACCTGGATCCTATGCTGGCTGGCCACATTCGGGGCGGCCTTCGGCTGCTACCTAAAATGGGGCCGGATCGACTGAGGCGCTGGTCTTGCTTCCTCAACCGCGGAAATTATCCTGGGGAACATGGTCGAGAAGGAAACGGCATGTCGCAGATGGAAGATCCCGACCGGGCCGAGGCTTGCTGCGGACCTGATCGATCTTTCTTCGATTTTGCTGGGACTTCCGATGATCGCCATGGGGCTTCTCCTGATGTTTCTGCCTTTGGGATTCGGTTTATCGACGCATGGGCATCTCTCCTTGTCTCCAGCCTACATCGCGCTATTCGCCTGTTTCCTCAGCCTCTTCATCTTGGTGTATGGAGCCGCCTGGTATGCAAACCTGCTCCGTGCGACTCATCCGGAAGAGTACCGGGAGCAGCCTCCGGATTCCCCCGGAACCTTTTCGGAGAAGGTCGGGGAGCCGGCATTAAGGCTCGCTGCCATATACTCGGGTCCCTGTGCTTTCGTAGGAATCGTGAGATTGGCTGTCATTCGGGACTGGAGCGTTTTTTTCGGGTGGATCCTGCCTTGGTCCCTCATCGGCATGGTCGCGTGGGTTGGCACCTCGTTTCTGGTGAAGCGTCGTACGGGGAAGTAGCGTTCGAACCCTTCCGCCATGGCACGGAGGCCGGGTCGCCCACCGTCCCCGCGCTCATTTTTCGCAAAACCGGGGTATTGCTTCGCATTAACTCATTCCAATCCGCCACGTTTTGCCGCTGAATCGACCTATTCATGACGGTTTCCGCTGCCAATCCCGCCGATCTCACCCTTGCTTGCACCCCGGTCCTGGACCCGGGCTTCGTCCCCGCCGTGCTGTGGAACAAGGCCTACCGCGCCCTGGCGGGGGATACGGCGGGCTGCCGGACCCTGGAACTCGCGCTGGTCCGGCAGGATGGCACCGCCTTCCGCTGGTCTTCCCCGCTGCTGCCGGATGCCCCGGCCCATGCGCCGCTGACCCTCCGCTACGTGGAGCGGATCCTGAAATTCCTGCTCTGGCAAAAGGGCGGCAGCCGCGTGCTCGTCGCCGGTGCCCCGGAGCTCGTTCCCGCCCTGGCCGCCATCTACGGTCCCGGCGGCGCCCGCGCCTTCGATAGCGATTTCATCGGCCGTAAGATTTTCGGCGAACCCCTGTCCTTCCAAGCCGTGGAAGCCGCCGCCCTGCCCGCGGAATCCGGGGATGCCATCGCCCTCGGCCGCCACCTCGGCGGCTGCCGCATCGGCTTCGACCTCGGCGGCTCCGACCGCAAGTGCGCCGCGGTGATCGACGGGGAGGTCGTCTTCTCGGAGGAAATCGTGTGGGACCCCTATTTC
>CBFGVD010000217.1:0-6104 GCA_965651965.1 uncultured Verrucomicrobiaceae bacterium
GGATCAAGCCGCTTGGACTAACACATTCCCTGGCTCCAATTCGCGGGTCCGATCAACCATGGCGGACAATTCTTGTCGCCCAAATCGGAGGTAACATGAAGAAACGCCCTTTGCCCGAGGAAGGCTTCGCCAAGCTCCCTCAGGTTCTTGAAGTCATTCCCGTAAGCAAGAGCACCTGGTTCCGCGGAATAGCCACAGGCAAATATCCAAAGCCGGTGAAACTCGGCACACGAGCTTCAGCATGGAGGCTCGTGGAATCATACCATGCCCAACAGATAGACACCACAGCGAAGGCTCCCGACCAGAAGGTGACGGAGCGATAGAGTGGCTTGGGATTCACCGGCTGTCTTATCATACCGGATTCGAGGGTTGATCCGGCTTGCCGATCCTTCCGGTAGGGACGACGGATTTACGAATGGGGCGGATTTCACGGGAAAACCCTTGGAAGGAAGGCTTGGGGGACTTCTGCATCCGTGTATCCGGTGTATTCCGTGATTTTCAAGACTGGCCGGAGTCGTCCGGTTTACCCTGCGATTTCGTAGCGTATGGGCCGAACCGCTCGATATGCAAGTTCCTGGAAATTCAGGCCGGGCAAAGGCTTGCGGAATACCTCGGGTGGCGCGCTCGCCTTTACTTCACCCCGAAGGGATTCGTCCCCTTCCCGCCCGCGGGTTCCACGGTAGCGGCATCGCCGAGGGTGAGGCGGCCGCCCGGCTTGCAGGTCAGGCGCAGGCGGTCATTCCCCAGGACTTCCACCCCGATGTCCGCGGCCTGCCGGGGCATGGCGGAGAGGCCCTTGGCGGAGAGGATCGTTTCGCCGCCGTAGGGCGCGGTCAGAACGATCCAGGCGGGCCTGCCCTTTTCCGCGGCGGCGGCGAGGACGAAGCCGCCCTCCGCCGTGAAGTCCCGGAAGACGGTCTTTTCCCAGCGCGGCGATAGCGCGGGGAAAACCTCGATCACGCCGTTCAGGCTGCGCATGGCCATCTCCTGCAGGGCGGCGGCGCAGTGCAGCGGGGTCTCCATCACCGGCGCGGTCTTCGCCTCGCGGTAGAGGGTATTCGGCTCGATGAAGGGCTTGAAGCCGTCCAGATACTTCTGCGCCCGCGCCCCGTCCCCCAGGATGGCGGCCATGGCGATGCCGCCGGTGAAGGAGTAGCCCTGGAGCGCGCCGGGCTTGGTATGCCAGTGGTCCAGATTGCTCCGGATCCACTCCGCGCCGTCCGTCTCCGGCGTGACCAGTCCGAGCGGGTAGATCATGAGCAGGTGGGACCAGTGGCGGTGGCTCTTTTCATAGGGCACGCCCGCGCCGATGAGGTAGGATTTCGCGTCCTTCGGAAAAGGGGTGAGCTTGTCCAGCACGCGCCGCCATTCGGCTGCCAGCGGATCCTTCGTGCCGAAGGTACGATCAAGCTCCAGCAGGGTCTTGCAGCCCCAGGTCAGCAGGGCCAGGTCGTAGTTCGCATCCTCCGCCTCGCCGTATTCCGGGCTGTGGGTCTCCGGCAGGTGCAGGCGGCCGTCCGCGCCCTCTTTCAGGAAATGGCGGTGGTAATTCACGGCCCGCTTCAGCAGCGGGAAGAGCAGTTCCTTGCCCAGCCGCTCGTCCATGGAGCAGCGGTAGTGGCGGTAGAGATTGTGGCAGGTCTAGAGCAGGTTCCCGCACTCCATGCCGATGTCCGCGCGCTCGCGCACCGGGCGGCCGCCGGGCTGGCCGGACCAACCGAGCAGGTCCGGGCCGGTATTCCGCGCCAGACCGGCGGAATCCGAGCGGTATTTCTCATCCACGGAGGCGATCAGGTTCGCCATGCCCTTCTCCAGATGCTGCGGCAGGGCCTCGGCCTCCGCGAAGCGGTTCGAGCCGTAGAAGGGCGAGTAGCTGAGCTGCACGTTCAGGTTCCACCAGGTGGCGGACCAGCCGGAGGGCTGGTACCAGGGGCCGCAGTTGTCGATCAGCCCGCGGCCGGAGCGCGTGGCGGAGGCCATCTTGTACACCTGGATCCAGTAGAAGGACTCCCAGTAGGGATCGCCGAAGCTGAAGAAACTCTTCCCGTACCAGCCGTGCCACCAATCGCGGTGCGAGGCCGTCCATGCCTCGAAGGGCTCCGCCGCGGCCTTCGCCACGCGCGCGGAGGCGAGCTGCGCGGCATCCTTCTCCGGGAAACGGTGCTCCACCGTCCAATAGAGGCGGTTTCCCACCCGCCGCCAGGTGGCCACCGTCTGCCCGCCCGCGGCTAGATCCCATACCACGCCGCCACGGCCCGCGCCGCCCGCGCGGTAGGGCTTCGGGTTCGGGCGGCGTTCTTTCCGCAGGTCCTCGGGCAGCTTGGCTTCCCGCGGGCTCACGGCTTCCTCGGAGGCGAAGTCCAAGCCTTTGCCCGTCTCCGCGCCGGACGGTTCCAGCTCGATTACCCCCACCCTGTCGGTGGCGTGGGTGAAGATGCGCCACTTCACCGAACCCTTGTCCGTGACCACCTCCCCGCGCGCCTCGGCATTCCACAGGTCGATCCGCGCGGTGGACTTCGCCGGATCGATCTTGCCCTCCGTGGTCAGCTCGAAACGCCCGACCGGCAGGCGGCCGCGGTTCTGGACCTCGATCGCATCCGGCACCTTCCCCTGCCACAGGTCCTCCGTACGGTGGTCATGCACGCGGTTGCTGCCGACCTCGAAGCGCAGGACCTTCTCCCCCGCCGGGCGGACCATCATGCCCAGCTCCCCGTCGCCGACGAAGGGTGCCTCCCACCACTCCGCGCCCATGCGGTTCCAGACCGGATCGTGGCCGGATAGGAATTCCTGCCACGGCACCTTTTCCTCCAGCGCGGGGAGCGGCACGGGCAGGACCAGGGCGAGGAACAAAGGAAGGAGCCGCGGCTTCATCATGGCCCAGCTTGGGATCCCGGAGCGGAATCAGGCAAGATCCGCGATGGGTAGGCAGAGGGTGGGCCAAATGTTTCCAACCCGCGATTCAAACAACATTTTGGACAAACAATTCACATCATGAATAGCTGTTTTTCAGCATATTAGAATGTTTCCGCTGAATTTATTCACAGGCCGGATGCGAATGATTCCCGCCCCGCCGCCGGCTTACCCGTTTGCTCGCGGGCGGATGCCTGCTTTCTTTTGCCGGAGCGATGGCAACGGTATTGCTGGCGGGTGCGACGGGATTGGTGGGCCGCGAGGTCCTGCGGCTGGCGCTTGCCGACAAGGGGGTGGGCAGGGTGATCGCGCCGACGCGGCGGCCGCTCCCCCCGCATTCCCGCCTCGAGAATCCGCAGGTGGATTTCAGCGTCCTCACCGGGGATGAATCCTGGTGGCGGGTGGATGCGGTGGTTTGCACCCTGGGGACCACGATCCGGAAGGCGGGCACGCGCGAAGCCTTCCGCGAGGTGGACCACACCTACCCGCTGAAGGTGGCGCGGCACGCGCTCGCAAACGGCGCGCGGAGCTACGCGCTGAATTCCTCCATCGGCGCGGATCCGGGATCGCGGAATTTCTACCTGCGCACGAAAGGCGAGGTGGAGCGGGATCTGGATGATTGCGGCTATTGCTCGCTCACCATCGTGCGGCCCTCCGTGATCTACGGGCAGCGGGAGGAAAACCGCCTGGGGGAAAAGCTCGCGATCTTCGCGCTCACCGCCCTGCGGCCCGTGGTGCCCCGCCGCTACCGGGTGGTGCCCGCGGCCAGGATCGCGAAAGCCCTGCTGGATAGCGCGCTGGCCGGGGTGCCGGGGAAGCGGGTCTTGGAGTCGGAGGAGTTGTAGCGCCGCCAGGCCGTTCGAAGCGGCTCGTTTCCGGACACCGGAAGGCGTGCTTCTCTTTTCACGCGGAGCGGCCATGCTGGCATCCGTGAAGCCTCGCCCGCTCTACCGCTCCCTGACCTTCTGGGCCGGCGTATTCGTGATAGGCTCCATCTTCTGGGGGTGGTGGGATTCGATGCGGGCATTTAGCGGTTTCCGCTTTGCTTCCTGCTGGGCAAATCAGGCGGCAGGCGGGGTCGCCTTGGGATTGCAGCGCCCCCGGTCGTCCCATTCCTCCATGTACCGCTATGCGACCAAGGCGGACGTCTCGGTGGCGAGCGGTCCTCAAGGCGGGATCGCTTTCGCCCTGGATGTCCAGTATCCCGTCACGCCATTCCCCCGGCCCTTCGCCACCTCGCACAAGGGCGGCGGGATCTTCCTCCCTCACTGGCTCATTTTGCTGGCCGCGGTGCTTGCATGGAGCGGCCTGCTCCTCTGGCGGGGGATGCGCAACCGTCCGGCATACGTGAGGAACGGACCTCACGATCCCCCCGGGCAATTCCCGGCCTGAAAGAAGCTTGCAGCCGTTCCCGCGACCTGCCGTGCGCGGGGACCGGAAGAATTCCCCGCGAAAGGCCCGTATGCCTCCCAGGCTGGACCTGCAGGTCCGGCACGCCATCCTTCGCCTGACATGCCCTTCTTCCGCTTGCTGCTCTGTTTGCTCTCCACCGGCTTCGCCGCGGCGCAGGCCCCTTTCCGGCCGGAGCGCCTCGCGGCCATCGACGACGCGATCACGCAGGCCGTGACCGATGCCCGCACGCCGGGTGCGGTCTTCCGCCTGGAGCGCGGCGGGCAGGTCTATCAAAAGGCCTACGGTTCCCGTGCGCTGCTTCCCGCGGCCGAGCCGATGACGGAGGACACCGTCTTCGACGCCGCCTCCCTGACGAAAGTCGTGGCTACCGCCACCGCCGTGATGCTGCTGGCAGAGCGCGGGAAGATCGACCCGGAGGCTCCCCTCTCCCGCTATATCCCGGAATTCACCGGCAGCGGGAAGGAAGCGATCACCGTGCGCCAGCTCCTCACCCACTGCTCCGGCCTGCGCGCGGGGCTTCCCCCGGCCGGGGATTGGAAGGGAGCCGGAGCCGCCCTGAAGATAGCCTGCGCGGAACCCCTGCCCCAGCCGCCCGGGACCTCCTACCGGTATAGCGATATCAATTTCATCCTGCTCGGCTTCCTGGTGGAGCGCGTGTCCGGAAGCAGCTTGGACGAATACTGCGCGCGGGAGATTTTCCGCCCGCTCAAGATGGGCGATACCGCGTTCCGGCCATTCGAGCCGGAAACGCTGCCGCCGCCTGCCCAGGACGCGGCACGGATCGCCCCCACCGAGCACCTGGCGGACGGCCGCAGGCTGCGGGGAAGCGTCCACGATCCCACCGCGCGGCGGATGGGCGGGGTGGCAGGGCACGCGGGACTTTTCACCACCGCGGCGGACCTGGGGCGTTTCGCACGGATGATGCTGAACGGCGGGGAGCTGGAGGGCGTGCGCATCCTGCGCGGGGACACGGTGGCGCGGATGACCGCCGTGCAGTCCCCGCCCGGGCTGCCGCGCCGGGGCTTCGGCTGGGATATCGATTCCCCCTACGCGGGGCCGCGCGGCGAAATTTTCCCCATCGGCAGCTACGGCCACACCGGCTGGACCGGCACGCGGCTGTGGATCGATCCTTTTTCGGAAACCGCGGTGATCCTGCTGGCCAACCGCAACCACCCGGACGGCGGCGGCAACGTGATCGCCCTCCAGCGCGAGCTCGGCACCCTGGCGGCGGAGGCGATCCCGGACTTCAACTTCCGCGGCGTGCCCGGCGCCCTGGAACCGGACCCGGAGCGGAAGGCGAGCCCAGCGGCCGGGGCCAAACCGCCCGGCGGGCCGGTGCTCAACGGCATCGACGTGCTGGAACGGGAAAACTTCCGCCAGCTGCGCGGCCGGAAGATCGGCCTGATCACCAACCACACCGGGATCAACCGGGCGCGGAAATCCACCATCGACCTGCTGCACGCCGCGCCGGGACTGGAGCTGGTGGCGCTCTTTTCCCCCGAGCACGGCATCCGCGGGGACCTGGACCACTCGAAGATCGGCGACACGAAGGACGAGGCGACCGGGCTGCCCGTTTACAGCCTCTACGGCGAGCGCCGCAGCCCGGCACCGGAGCAACTGGCGGGGATCGATATCCTGGTCTTCGACATCCAGGACATCGGCTGCCGCTTCTACACCTATATCTCGACCATGGCGAACTGCCTGGAAGCGGCGGCCGGGGCGAAAATCCGCTTCGTGGTGCTGGACCGGGTCAATCCGATCGGAACGCAGGTGGAGGGGCC
>CBFGVD010000218.1:0-6096 GCA_965651965.1 uncultured Verrucomicrobiaceae bacterium
CCTGATTGTGGAAACGGGTCGGGAAAAGGAAGAAGGACTCCTCAGCGAAAGAAAAACCGGCACGACCCTCATGAATGCCGCCCTTGCGCAGGATGATCGATTGACGGCCGCTCGCCAGCGCGTCGCACACCACCTGCCATTCCTTGAAGCCGCTCGCCATGCCCGGAGATAGCCCGGCCTGCGGTCGCACTCAAATGGAAAGGATGCTCAACCCTCCACCCGGATCGCCGTGGAGCGGCCGTGGGCGTCCAGGCCCTCGATCCGCGCGAATTCCTGCACCACCGGCAGGGACTTCCGCACCGCCTTTTTGTCCAGTTTCACGATGCTTGTCCGCCGCTGGAACTGATCCGCGCGCAGGCCGGAAAAGGAGCGCCCGCTGCCGCCCGTGGGCAGGGTGTGGCTCGGACCTGCGAGGAAATCCCCAACCGCCACCGGCGAATCGTTGCCCAGGTAGATCGCGCCCGCCGTGCGGATCCGCGGCAGCCATTTCTTCTCCTCCGAGCAGATGAAGGAAACGTGCTCGGCTGCGAAATCGTTCGCGATTTCCACCGCCTCCGCCATGCCGCGGACATGCAGCAGGAAGGTCCCCTGTTTCAGCACTTCCTTGATGTATTTCGCGCGGGAGAGAGTCTGGAGTTGCGCTTCCACCGCCTTCACCACCTTGCCCAGCAGCGCCTTCGAGTCCGTGACGAAACCGATCACGCTATCCCCGCCGTGCTCCGCCTGCGCCAAAAGGTCCGCGGCGACGTATTCGGGATTGCCCGTCTTGTCCGCGATGATGAGCACCTCGCTCGGGCCGGGCAGGAGATCGATGGACACCGCGCCGAAGAGCTGGCGCTTCGCCTCCACCACGAAGCGGTTCCCGGGGCCGAAGATCCGGTCCACGGGCCGGACCGATTTCGTCCCCAGCGCCATCGCGGCGATCGCTTGGGCTCCGCCGATTTTCAGGATCTCCGTGACGCCCGCGGCTTTCAAGGCGTAGAGCAGTTCCGGATTCACCGTGCCGTCCGGACCGCAGGGGGTGGCCGCCAGGATCTCGGGAACACCCGCCGCCTTCGCAAAGCCGACCGTCATCAGCGCGGTGGAAACGAGCGGTGCCTTGCCACCGGGAACGTAAACGCCCACGCGGTCGAAGGGCTGGAAGCGCTCGCCCACCCGGGCACCCTCCGCATTGACCATCGACCAATCCTTGCGCAGCCCGCCTTTCGCGAAGGCGATGATGTTCTTCAGGCTGGCCGCCACGGCCTTGCGCGTCGCCGGAGCCACTTTCACCGCCGCGAGCTCCGCCGGGGTGACGAAAAGCTGTTTCTCCTTCAGCACCACGTTGTCGAAGCGCTTCGCATAGGCCGCCAGCGCCTTGTCGCCCTGCGCGGCCACTTCCGCGATGATATCGCCCACCAGATCCCGCACGTCGTGCGTCGGCAATGCCCGGCGGTTCAATCGCTTGACGAAGGATGCATAGTCGGCATCGCGATATCCGAGGATTTTCATGGGAGAAGGGATTACTGGTAATATGGCCTTAGCATCCAGTAGCAGACCGGACCGGTGACGGCCACGTAGAGCCATACCGGAAAGACCCACTTCGCCATCCGCCGGTGGGCCGCGAAACGATTCGTCCACCCCGAGATGAAGGTAAAAAGAATGAAAGGCAGGCTGACGCCGGCGAGCGAAATGTGGCTGATGAGCAGCAGCAGGTACGCCGTGCGCATGCCGCCGGTGGCGGCCTTTTCCGCGGCATCCACCACACCGTCGCCATTGGCATCGCCATACAGGGTTTCCGGCGTGGTGAAATGATAAGCCACGTAGCAAAGGAGAAACCCGATGGAGAGACCCATGGCGGCGAAAATCGCACCGCGGTGCAGGCGGATCTTGCCCCGCTTGACCGCGAGGATCGCCACGACGAGGGAAACGGCGACCAACGAGTTCAGCACCGCATGAACCGGCGGCAGGAAATCGAAGGACCAGCCCTCCGGCAGCGGCAGGCGCACCCGGCGCATCAGCCCCACGAGCCCGAGCACCACCGCGGTGAGCACCCAGGCGACGATGCCTAGTTTCTTCGAGAGCCCCGCGCGCGGCGGCCGCGCCAGCCATTCCTGCCTCTCACTCATCTCCGATATCGTCGATTCCCGGTGTCTCGTTTTTGTCCAGCTCCTCCTCCAGGCGCTGCCACAGGTCTTGCTTCAGTTCCTCGTAACGGTTCGGGTAGAGCCGGCGGCCCTCCTCGGACTTCGCATCGTAGAGCGCCCATTTGCCGATAATGTTCCATTCCCGGTCCACGATCATGATCCCCATGTCGTGCGCGTAGCGCCCGTTCGTCTCCCGGTCGAGCGGGTCGGTGCGTTCGCGGATCTTGAAGAAACCCAGGGTCTTCTCCAGATAGTCGTGGGTTTCCTGTTGATCGGGATGGGTGACGAACCACCAGTTCGCCGGGTCTGCGCCCAGCGCCTTGCCGTAATCCGCCAGTTTCTCGTGCGTATCCGTCTCCGGATCGACCGAAATGCAGACCATCCGGAAATCCGGGTGATCCTTGAAATCATCGTAGATCGCCCTCAGTTCCGCCCCGTTCCGGGCCGCACAATGCGGGCAGACGGCGAAGAATTCCGAGACTACCCAGACTTTCCCCTTCAGGTCGGAGAGCTTGATCTGCTGCCCGGCCTGGTTCACGCCGCCGAAGTCGGCCTTGATCGGCATGAGTTCCTCTTCTTCCGGGGTGCCGATGTCGCTGAAATCCGGCAAGGGCTGCTCCGGCACCTGGCTGCTCAAATAGATGCCGCCGCTGATGAGGGCGGCGGAAATGACCGCCACCCCGCCATAGATCATGGCGATTTTTCCCCGGTCGTTCATGGCTTGGTTGCGGGTTGGGCGAGGAGTCGGTCGATGGTGGAAACCAGGATTGCCTCCAGCGTCTCGACATTGGATTTCTCAAGCCCTTCGGTCCGGCCTTCCGCGTCCCATTGCGCGGCACGTTCGAAATCGAAGGTCACGTTCTTGCGGGAATACTTCCCCTGCTGGACGGTAGCCTGGCGGATGTGGCGGTCCCGGTCGATCACGACCAGGGAGCCGTCGTAAATCCATTTGCCGTCCTTCCGGTGGGGGATGGTCTCCATCTTCAGGACATTTTTGAGGAATTTGTGGGTGCTTTCTTCCCGCGTTGCGGCGAGCCACCATTGCGGCAGCCCGGCTCCCATCCCGCTGGCGTATCCTTCCAGCTTGTCCGGAGGTTCGCCCTCCGGATCGACGGTCAGGCAGACGATATGGAAGTCCTCCCAGCCTTCGTAGCGCTTCGCCAGCCCCTGCAATACCTCGCGAGTGTGTTTCCAGCGTTCCGGCTCGCTGAAGAGCACGGGGGCGATCACATAAACGTCTCCGTCGATCTGCCCGAGGTCGGCCTCCTTGCCGTCCTGCGTCCAGACCTTGAAATTTTTCAGGATGAGACCCTTGAAGGAGGGCGTGTCATCCAGGGCCTGCCGCTCGGCCAGCTTCATGTAGGCGAAGAGGATGCCGATGCCGCTGGCGATCATGATCGCCACCAGGATCAGCGCCGTCCGCCGCAGCTTGCGCGGGTCGCGCACGGCGGGCTCTAGGGGCTGGGGTGGCGTCCTCATGGGGCGGCGGAAACTAAACTAGCGCCACGCGATGGCAAGCAATCCGAGCTCCACGGGCAGGTAGAGCAGGGTGAAAAGGAACAGTTTCCGGAAAGAAGCGCGCTGCCCGTCCCGCATGAAACGTCCCGCGAAGGCGGCCATGACCAGCCCGGCGAGCACCCCGCCGGCGAGGGCGATATGCCCCGGAATGCCGGGAGTCCACCCGGCGAACCACGGCCACACCGGCAACGCGGCCAGCATCAGGGCGAAAATAGCCGCGAGCAAGCCGCTGCGCCGCCCGCTGACATCGCCATCGGACCACATTCTGTAGCCCGCTTCCTCATACTCTTCCCGGCACAGCCAGTTGATCGCCACGAAATGCGGGAGCTGCCAGAGGAAGAGCAGCGTGAAAAGGAACCACGCCGCCCCGTCCACCGGCCCGCCTGCCGCGGTCCAGCCGATCACCGGGGGAATCGCCCCGGGGATGGCGCCGACCAGGGTATTCGTGCTGCTGAAACGCTTCAGCGGGGTGTAGATGAAAACATAGATCGCCACCGTGGCCGCGGCCAGCCACGCGGGCCAGGAGCCGACCTTTGCCGCCAGGTGGATGATCCCCGCCGCGGAAAGAATCCACCCGACCGCGAAGGCGAAGAGCGGGTCCATGCGCCGAGCCGGAAGGGGGCGGTTGGCCGTGCGTTTCATCCGCGCGTCCAGGTCCACTTCCATCACCTGGTTGAAAGCCGCCGAGCCGAAGGCCGCCGCCGCGGTGCCGATGATGGTGTGCACCAGCAGGATCAGGTCGAAACTCCTTCCCCCGGAACGGGAGGCGAGCAGGAAACCGAAGAAGGTCGTGATGAGGACGAAGACGTTCAGGCGCATCTTCGTCAGGACCAGCAGGTCCTTGCGCAGCCCGGGATTGGCTTCCGCCGCGGGAAGGGATTCTCCCGCCGCCACCGGTGCCGCCCCGGAGACATCCGTCGCCGGGGAAACGGCGGCCGGTTCGGCGGGAATGGCGGGCTCGGTTTCCTCGTTCATCTGCGGGACGGAAAAAAGAGAACCCCGGAAGGCCTCCAAGGCACGTAAAATCGCGGCTGGAGAGCCAATCCGGAAGCACGTTTTCCAAACCGGCAGACGGGCTGCAATACACCGCCAAGCTGCGAGGTCCGGTCTTCGGGACCGCCGGGCCCGCATCGCACCCCGCCATAAGCCGCTCTTCCGGCTCTACGGTGAAACAAGGCGAAAGCTTGGAAAAAAGAAGCGGCACCGGCTTCGCACCGGCACCGCATCGGAAAAAGAATCCTGTCGAAATTACATCTCCAGCATCAGGCGGGTCGGATTCTCGATGCAATCCTTGATCCGGATCAGGAAGGTCACGGCTTCCTTGCCGTCCACCAGTCGATGGTCGTAGCTCAGGGCGAGGTACATCATCGGGCGGATCACCACCTGGCCGTTCACGGCCATCGGCCGCTGCTGGATGGCGTGCATGCCCAGGATGCCGCTCTGCGGCGGGTTGAGGATCGGCGTGCTGAGCAGCGAGCCGTAGACGCCGCCGTTCGAGATCGTGAAGACGCCGCCCTGCAGGTCCTCGATGGCGATCTTTCCTTCCTTCGCCTTCTTCGCGTAGGCGAGGATATCCTGTTCGATCTCCGCGAAGCTCTTCTTGTCGGCATCGCGGATCACCGGGACGATCAGGCCCTTCTCGGTGCCGATCGCCACGCCGATGTCGTAGAAGTGGTTCTCCACGATATCCTGGCCGTCGATCATGCCGTTCACCTGCGGCACATCCTTGAGCGCCTGGACCACGGCCTTCACGAAGAAAGACATGAAGCCGAGCTTCACGCCGTGCTTCTTGAGGAAATCTTCCTGCACCGCCTTCCGCAGGTCCATCACCGCGCTCATGTCCGCCTCGTTGAAGGTGGTCAGGATCGCCGCGGTCTGCTGGGCGTTTACGAGATGCGTCGCGATCTTGCGGCGCAGCATGCTCATCTTCTTGCGCGTCGTGCGGCCGTTGGAAACGGGCGCGGCGGATTCCCGCGGTGCCGCCGGGGCGGAAAGCGCGGAGAAATCCGGTTTCGGTTTGGGCGCATCCGCGGGCGCGGCGGAAACCTGGGCAGCGGCTGCCGGAGCAGGGGCGGCCGCGGGTGCCGGGGCGGGCGCGGCGGAAGCAGCGCCCACGGTGATACGGGCCACCACGGTGCCGATGGACACCTCGTTGCCTTCTGGAACCAGGATCTTGAGGGTGCCGGAAGCCTCGGCCTCCAACTCGCTGGAAACCTTGTCCGTCTCCAAAGTCACCAGCACCTCGCCTTTGGAAACGGCGGAGCCGTCGCCCGTGTGCCAGCGGGCGACGTTGGCGGAAGTGATCGACTCGCCGGCGGCGGGCACCTTCACGTCATCGAGGAAAATCTCGTTCACGTGATGATACCGGTCGATGGTCGGAATCGGGCGCACGACGATGCCGGGCGTTTCCATGTCGATCAGCACGAAGGAGATGCCGTCCTGCGGCTTGCCT
>CBFGVD010000219.1:0-6090 GCA_965651965.1 uncultured Verrucomicrobiaceae bacterium
CTGCCGGACCCGCCATGGAGAAGCCGGAGGCGGGCGATGGCCCCGCCGGACAGGGCAGCGACCTCCATGGCTCGCTCAAGCGCCAGATCCAGGAAGGAGCCGCCGCGGGCCAGTCATACGCGGGGGTGCTCGTTTTGAGCGATGGACGGCAGACGGCGGCGCCCCTTGCCGCGGACCTGGAATCGCTCGCCCTGCGCCTGCGCTCCCGCCGCAGCCCTTGTCACGCGGTGGCCATCGGGGCGGATGATCCGGCCCGCGATCTGGTGCTGCGGGCCACGCGTCCCACCGTCACGGTGTTCAAGGGGCAGAAGGCGCGCGTGCCCTTTTCGGCGGGCCTGGAAGATCTGGATCCGCAGCGGCCGGAAGTGCGCCTGTTCGATGAAGCCGGGACCGAGCTTGCAAAGGTTCAAGTGGAAGTCTCCGCGGGGAAACCCGCCTTCGCCGCCTTCGAGGTGGCGGCCCCCGCCGCCGGTGCCCGCTGGACGCTCGAAACGGCGGCGGTACCCGGCGAGATGAATCCCGGAAACAACCGCGCGCAGGTGAATGTCCGCCTGCTGGAGTCCAAGACCCGGGTCTTCCTGGCCGAGGGGGCGCCGTATTGGGACAGCAAGTTCCTTGCCCAACTCCTGCGCCAGCAGACGCAGATGGAGGTGCACTCCGTCCACCGTCTTTCGGACGAACGCTACTTCCGCATCGACTCCGGCGAAGCCGAGCCTTCGCAGACACCGGATGCCATCTTCCCGGAAACCTTGGAGGACCTCCTGCGCTATGATCTGGTGGTCTTCGGCAAAAATATCGATGCCTTCCTGACCCCGGCCAGGCTGGTGGCCTTGCGGGCCTACGTGCGGGATCACGGCGGGGCGGTGCTTTTCGCCCGCGGCAAGCCGGTGACCGGCAGCATGCCAGCGCTGGAGCCGCTGGAGCCGGTTTCCTGGGCCGCGGCCACGGCCGGGGATTTCCGTTTCCATCCCGCGGCGGACGGAGAGGCGGCGGGTCTTTTCGGCGAAGCCCTGCCGCCGCCGGATGCCTCCCTTTGGAACGGCCTGCCGACCCTCAAGGACGCCCGCCAGATCTCGCTGGTGAAGCCCTTCACGCGCGTACTGGCGGAGGGTGTCCCGGAAGGCTCTTCCGGGCTTTCCGGACGCTTCCCGGCCTTGCTGGTGCGCCGCTACGGCCAGGGGGTCTGCGGGCTGGTGAATGGCGACGGCCTGTGGAAATGGGACTTTTTCCCGGAGGCGCGGCAGCTCGGGAACATGTACGAGGACTTCTGGACCCAGCTCATCCAGTGGATGGCCTCCTACTCCGAATTCCTGCCCGGTCAGGATTTCTCGCTGCGGCTGCCCGCCTTGCGCGGCCCCGCCGGAGATCCGGTCACGCTGTCCATGTCCTTCCGCGGCACGGGAGAAGCACCCTCCCCGGTGCTCCGGGTGGTCTCCCCGGATGGGAAGACCACCGAGCTGAAACCCGCCGCTTATCCCGATCCGGGCGGGCATCCCCACTGGCGGGTATCCTTCACCCCGGATGCTCCCGGGGCCTGGAAGCTCGAGGTGGTGGATCCCCGTGAAAAGGCACCTCCCGCGCCGACGGCCTCCTACATCGTCCCGACCCCGCCCGGGGAGGAGGACAACCTTGCGGCGGATCCGGAGTTCCTGCGCCGGTTCGCGGCGGCGAGCGGCGGCGAACTGCTGGAAGAGTCCGCCCTGGCAGCTTTCCTGAAATCCGCATTCGTTCCGGAAGCTCCCACCGCCGCCACCGCGGGTGCGGTCTGGCAGGCTTCCTGGGACCGGTGGTATATTGCCCTGCTGATCGCCCTTCCGCTGGCCGCGGAGTGGTATCTGAGGAGGCGGCAAGGCCTCGCGTGAATCCCGGAACGAACGTCCTTTCCCATCATCGCCATGACCTTCATTTCCGCACTCGACCGCATCCGCCGCTGGCGGAGCGCCGGGCGTTGGCTTGCCGTCCTGCCGGCTGCCGCCGCGCTTGCATGCCTGCTTGCCTTGGGTGCGGGTCTTGCCGATGCCTGGCTGGGTTTGGAAAGCTCGCCGCGCACCGTGCTGGTGGTCGCGGTCCTGGCGGTGCTGGCTGTTGTTTCCGCGGCGGCCTTGATCCGCGCGGCCCTGCTCCCGCGGGTGCAAGGCGCGCTGGCGGCGGACTCCTTGCTCGGCTCGCCGCGCAGGCCCGCCTCGGCGGCCTTGGGCCTGGACCCCGCTTCCGCGGAGACGCCGCTGGCGGGGATGCTGGCGCAGAAGGCGCAGGATGCCGCGGCCGGGGAGCTGGCCGCCTTGCCCGTGTCCCGGATCATCGCATGGAGGCCGGTCCGCCTCGCCCTGCTGGCGCTCGTGCTGGCGGCCGTCCCGCTCGCCGTTCTCGCCGTCGCGAAGCCGGAGGCCGCGCGGACCGTCGCCCGCCGCCTGATGCAGCCCGGGGCCGACCTGCCGCCATGGAGCCCCTTGAAATTTTCCATCGAGCCGGGCGAGTTGAGCGCGGTTTACGGCGGCGAACTTGCGCTGGCCGTGGAAGCAAGCGGCGGGGAGCTGAAGCATCCGGTGGAATTGCTGGTCCGCCGGCCGGGCCAAGGCGAGGTGCAGCGTTTGCCGACTTTCCGCGAGAGCGGCACGCGTTTTTCCCGGACCCTCGATGCCCTGACCGAGCCGGTTTCCATCGCCTTCGCCTGCGGCAAGGCGCGTTCCCCCTGGATGCCGGTGGAACTCCTTCTCCAGCCGAAGGTGCTGGCAGGCAAGGTGACCGTGACCCCGCCCGCCTACACCGGGCGGGAGGCGCTGGTGATCCCGCTGGATACGAACGAGATCTCCGCCATGGAAGGGGCGGAGGTGGTGCTGGAGCTTTCCAGCAACCGCCCGCTGGCATCCGCCGCCATGATCTTCACCCCGGCACCCGTTCCGGGGACGGAGCCGGTGCCGGAGGAGATCCCGGGCGAGGTCTTGGAGGGACAAAGCATCGCCTTCCGCTGGGTCGTCACCCGGCCGGGCAAGCTCTCCGTGCTCTTGCGCGATGTCCGCGGCACGCCCGCCGCGTCACCGGTGGAGCTCTCGCTCAAGGCCCTGCCCGACCAAGCCCCGGTGGTGGACCTGTCCTCCCCGCCCCGCTACCTGCTCGCCACGCCCGGCTCCACCCTGCGTCTCGCCGGCCGGGCGGAGGACGACCACGCGCTGGCGAAGGTCCAGCTCGTCCGCACCCTGCAAGGTTTCCGGGACCGCGCGAGCGTGATCGCCCCGGCACTGCGGGACAAGGGCTACGACTTCGCGGATGCCGTGGAGCTCTCCCGCCTCGGCGTCAGCCCCGGCCAGACCATCGAGCTCTTCCTGGAGGCCTCCGACCACAATCCCTCCCTGCTCGGGCAGGGCGCTTCGGAGATTTCCCGCGTGCAGATCATTTCGGAGGAAGACTATGCCGGGAGGATCCGCGCGAAGACCACGCTGGAGCAATTCAGCGCCCGCTATGCCGCGATCGCCCGCGCTTTCCGGCAGGCGCGCGAATCGCTCGATCGCATGGACAAGGCCGCGGACATCGGCGACCCCGCCGGGGTGGAGGAAGCGCGGAAAACGGCCGCCGCCGCGCACGAGCAGGCCGCCGCCCTTTTTGAACAGCTCGCGGAAGACTTCCCCGCCTTCCAGCTCGAGCAGCGGCTCAAGGATCTGGCAGCGAAAGGAGCGGCGGATGCGAAGGCGAATCTCGCCCGGCTCGCGGAATTCGACCCGAAGGGCACGGAAGCGGAGCAACGCCGCGCGATCCGGGAGATGCGGGAGCGCCTCGGCGCGCGGGAACAGGAACACCGCCAGCTCCAGCAGGACGCGCGGATGGTCGCGGAAGCGGGCAAGATCCTGGAGATGGCGGCGAAATACCGCCAGATCCACGACACCCAGGTTTCCGTGACGAACCGCATCCGCACCATCGCGGAGGAGATCCACAAGGGCAACGACCAGAACCGCCGCCTCCTTCCTTCGCTCGCGGAGACGCAGGAGAAAAACCGCGCCGCCCTGGATGGATTCGCCGCGGAATTGAAGCGCCGCGCGGAGAGCCTGGACGATCCGGCGCTGGCCCCGCTGCGGGATTCGGCGCTGGCCTTCCTGGAAGACCTGCGCGCCGCCGACCCGCAATCCGTGATGGAGAGCGCGGCCAAGGAGGGCCGTCTGGGAGTGGCGAACGACGCCTACGTGCAGGCGGAGCTCGCCCGTTCGCTGTTGGAAGGGCTGATGAAGAAGGAACGCGATCCTTTCGCCCAGGCCTGCAACGGCCAATGCATGCAGTTCCAGATCGCCCCGCCGGATGTGAACGCCACCATGCAGCAGCTCCTCGAAGGCCTGATGTGCCAGAATCCGGGCATGACGCCGAACCAGGGCACCGGGGGCGGCGGGATGGGCATGGGCGGCTCGGGGCCGAGCGGGAATGCCGCGCCGGGCTTCGCCATGGCGGATATTCCCGTGCTCGGACCGCAGCGCATGATGTTCGAGCCCGCTTCGCTCGGCGGCAGCGCGGACGGCAAGGGCGGGCCCGGCCGGGGTAATCCGCTGGCCACCGCCGCCGAAACCGAGCGCATGAAACCCGCCGAGACTCCCCGCGAGACACGGACCGCCCCCGATCCCGAATCCATTCCCGGGCCCTACCGCGACGCCGTGAAACGTTATTTCGATCCCGAAGGATGATTTCAAGAAACCGCCAACCCGCGAACGCCATGAAATACCTGATCCCTGCAATCGCCTTCGCGCTTTGCCTGCCGCTTTCCGCAAAGGAAGGCGCGGTGGAGTGCGGCAATCTGATCTACGCCGGCACCAAGACTTCCAGGTGCTTTAGCGACGAATTCCTCTCCACCGTCCAGCAGAAGACCTCCATCGCCACGGAGCGCCGCTTCAAGCCGGTGAAGCTGGCTTCCGACGAGCTCTACAAGATTCCCTTCGTCATCATGACGGGTGAAGGAGACTTCACCCTGACGAGCGCCGAGCGCGAACACCTCAAGAAGTACCTGGAGAGCGGCGGCTTCCTGCTCGCTTCCGCGTCTTGTTCGAACGAAGCCTGGGACGGTGCCTTCCAGCGCGAGCTGAAGCGCCTCTTCGGCAACGATTGCCTGAAGGACATCCCGATGGATCACGAGATTTTCCGCACCATCTTCCCGGTGAAGGACCTCAAGCTGGCGAAATCCAGCGGGGAATCCCGGCTGCGCGGCGTCTTCCGGGACGGAAAGATCGTGGTGGTCTATTCGAACGACGGGCTCAACGACACCTCGCACACGGAGGGCTGCTGCTGCTGCGGCGGCAACGAGATCCAGAACTCGATGGAGATCAACGCGAACATCCTCGCGTACGCCCTGCTGCACTGAGAGCCCGCCGTCCTTCCGCGTGAAATCCCGCCTGCTCCTGCTCGCCGCCCTGCTCCTGCCGCTCACGCTGGCGGCACAGGAGGCCGATCCCGTTTCCGCCGCCCTGGAGGGCCTGGAGGCGGGGGCGGCGGAGCCCGGCGTGCTCGCGGAGGCGGTACCCCTGCTGGCCGACCCGGAGGGGCGGAACAAAATCCGCACCGCGATCCTTTCCCTCGATCCCTTCCCGGCGGAGGCGATGGTTTCCCTGCTGGCCGATCCCGGGCTGGCGGTCCGCCTCGGCGCGCTGGAACTGCTGGAAGAAAGGGCGGGCGGGGATTTTTCTTTCAATCCCTGGCTCCCTCCCGCGGATCCGGCCAACGAAGGCGCGCTCGCCCGCTGGCGGCAGTGGGCCGGGAACCCGCCCGCGGCCGGAGAGAGGAAAGACCTGCTGGGCGAGGAGCAGCGGCGCGGCTACCTGCGCGACCTGCTGGGCGGGGATGCCGACAAGGCCTCCCGCGCCCGCCGCATGCTGGAGGCGGACGGGCTCGGAGCAGTCGGCTTCCTGGAGACTTTCCTTTCCACCTCCCCCGCTCTCCCTGCCGGCAGCCGGGCGAAGGTACGGGAGGCGCAGTACCAGATCGTGCTCTCCCGGCCGCTCGGTCCGCAGGCGGCGGCCACCGCCCGCCAGCTCGCCTTCGGCAGCCGGGACCAGACGCTGGCAGCGCTCGGCATTCTCAGGGGTACCGGCTTGATGGCGCTGCCGGTCCTGCGGGATT
>CBFGVD010000220.1:0-6085 GCA_965651965.1 uncultured Verrucomicrobiaceae bacterium
GGCGGAAGTCGGCGAGGAAGGTCTCGCTCTGATCGACGATCACGATGCCCGCGAAATTTCCCGCCGCTGTTTCCGCCTGGCGGAAATTTTCCTGGAGGAAGCCGCGCGCCGCAACCGTTGAGAAGCGGCGGCATTAATGCCGCCCTTGCCCGCGCCGCCCCCGGTGTCTAGAAGCGTGCCGCCATGTCGATCGACCCGCTTTTGCAACTGCTCCGCCGCAAGGCCCGCCACTCGCACCAGGAACTCGCCGAATTGCTTTCGCTCTCGGAGGAGGAGGTGCGGGCGCGGATCGCGGAATGGGAGAAGAACGGCACGATCCTGGGCTACCAGGCCGTTGTCGATCCGGAGCAGGCCGGGGATGACGACGTGTCCGCTTTCATCGAGGTGAAGCTTACCCCGGAGCGCGGCGGCGGTTTCGATCGCCTGGCCATGCGCATCGCCCGCTTCGAGCAGGTGGTGAGCTGTTATCTCGCCAGCGGTGGATACGATCTCATGGTCGTCGTGGAAGGCAGCGACCTGCGGGAGGTGGCGCGGTTCGTTTCGGAGAAGCTCAGCACCATGGATGGCGTGCTTTCCACCGCCACCCACTTCAGGCTGAAGACCTACAAGGAAAACGGCTTCGTCTTCGAGGAAACGCCCGCGCCGGAACGCCTGGCGGTCGCCCCCTGATCGGGGGCGCGTCGCGCGGAATTCACCTGCAGCGGGACAGCCGGGGGCGCTTCTCCGCACTTGCATCGGGCGCGTTCCCGGCGTCTGTCTCGCGCGTGCGCATCGAGATCCTGAATACCGGCACCGAGCTGCTGCTCGGCACCACGCTCAATACCCATGGCAAGTGGTTCGGAGAGCAGCTCTTCAAGCTCGGCTTCCGCGTGCAGCGGCTGACCACCGTTCCGGACGGGGAGGCGATCGCTCTGGCCCTGCGCGAGTGCATTTCCCGTGCGGACGTGGTGCTCGTGACCGGCGGGCTGGGGCCGACCAGCGACGATCTGACCCGCGAGGCCGCCGCGGAAGTGCTCGGGGCGGAATTGATCGAGGACGAAGCGGCGATGCGCTCCCTCGAGGCCTTTTTCGCCGTCCGCAACAAAGTCATGGCGGAGGCGAACCGTAAACAGGCCCAAGTGCTGGTGGGGGCGGACGTGCTGCCGAACGCGAACGGGACCGCTCCCGGCATTTACATTCCGCCGAGGCTGAATGGAGCCGGAAATTGCGCCGTCTTCCTGCTCCCCGGACCCCCGCGCGAGCTCTACCCGATGTTCCGGGAAGAGGTCGCCCCGCGCCTCGTCGCCCTGGCCGGGCTGTCCGCGCCGCCCGGCCTGCTGGAATTGAAAATTTCCGGGGTGGGGGAGAGCGACCTGCAGCAGCAGATCGATGCGAAACTGGCGGAGGTCCCCGGCCTGGAGGTGGGCTACTGCGCCCGCATGGGGGAGGTGGACCTGCGCTTGATCGGGGATGAAGCGGCTCTCGCCGCGGGCCGGGCCATCGCGCTGGAGCACTTCGCCCGGCAAATCGTCTCCGAGGACGGTTCGACCCTGGAGGCCACCGTGGTGCGCCTGATGAAAGAGCGCGGGCTCAGGCTGGCGATCGCGGAAAGCTGCACCGGCGGCCTGATTTCCAGCCGCATCACGGACGTGCCCGGCAGCAGTGCGGTCTTCACCCATGGCTTCATCACCTACGCGAACGAGGCCAAGCGCGATTTGCTCGGCGTGCCGCAGGAGATGCTCGATGAGCACGGCGCGGTGAGCGAAGCCGTGGCCCGCGCAATGGCGGAGGGCGCGCTCCGTGCGAGCGGTGCGGATATCGCCGTAGCCGTGACGGGCATCGCCGGGCCGGATGGAGGCACCCCGGACAAGCCCGTGGGCACCGTCTGGATCGCCTGGGCGTCAAAAGACCGTCCGACCGCTGCCATCCGTCAGATCCACCCGCGCAACCGGAAGGATTTCAAGTTCGCCACCAGCCAATCGGCGTTGGATGGGGTGAGGAGAATGAACAGTGAAAAATGAAAATTTAAGGATGGAAAGAGCCGGGAATTGCCGGGCTTTCAGCACCGGCCGTTCATTTCTCGCTTTCCACTTTTCATTCCCTCACTTCGCCGTGGCCAGTCCGAGGCTGGAGTAGATCTCCCTCGTGGCCTTGCTCTTGTTCAGCGTGTAGAAGTGGATGCCGTCCACATCGTGATCGAGCAGTTCGGCGCATTGCTGGGCGGCGTAGTGGATGCCCACTTTTTCCACCGCGCCGGCATCGCCGTTGGCACGGTCCAGCGCGCGCAGGAGCTTGGCGGGGAAGCGGGCCCCGGCGGCAAGCTCCGCCATGCGCTTCATCCCGGTCAGGGAAGTCACCGGCATGATCCCCGCGATGATCGGCACCTGGATGCCGTGGTGGCGGCAGCGATCGCGGAAATCGAAGAAATCGTGGTTGTCGAAGAAAAGCTGGGTGCAGATGTAGTCCGCACCGGCATCCACTTTCGCCTTCAGGTGGTCCAGTTCCAGCAGACGGTTCGGGGTGGCCGGGTGGCCCTCCGGAAAGCCTGCCACGCCGATGCCGAAACCGCGCGCGTCCGGGTGCGCGCCGGATTCATTGAAGCGGCGGATGAAGGCTACCAGATCGGCGGCATGGCGGAAATCGCAATCAGACCAATCGTAATCCGGCCAGTTCAGTGGCGGATCGCCGCGCAGGGCCAGGATATTGCTTACCCCCGCATCCGCGTAGCGGCGCAGGATCTCCGCGATGTCAGCTTCCGAATGGCCCACGCAGGTCAGGTGCGGCACCGGCGGGATGCCGGTGCTTTCCTTGATGCGCACCACGAGTTCGTGGGTCAGCTCGCGGGTGCTGCCGCCGGCGCCGTAAGTCACGGAGACGAAGGAGGGGTCGAAGGCCTCCAGCTCCACGATGGTGCGGTACAGGTCTTCCGCGCCCGCCGGTGTTTTCGGCGGGAAGAATTCAAAGGAGAAGGACGGGCGGCGCTTGGCCAGGATGTCGCGGATGTGCATGCGGCGCGGGTTCGAAGTGCGGGGGAAGATGGGCCGGATTCGCGGGCCGTGGGGAGCAAAAAACCCGCCGGTGTCGCAACTTCCGCGTGCTCCGGGAGTTTTCCATCTGGCGGGCCGCGAGAGCCCGCGGCATCCTTTCCTCCGGATTCATGAAAGCTCTCCGATACTCCTGGATCATCCTTTTCGCGACCGGTGCCGCCATGGCGGCGGATGACGCGGGAGCGGATCCCGCACCCCGGCCGCGGGGGGAAATGAAGGCCTACGGGGAGGGGGGCAAGGGCGGCCAGTCCAAGGGCCAGCGAGGCAAGGAAATGCGCCGCGCCATGGCGCAAATGTGGAAAAAGGCGGATACCGATGGCGACGGCTTCCTCTCGCTGGCGGAATTTTCCGCCATGGAGCGCCCGGGACGCCTGCCGCAGGCCAAAAGGGAGGAAATTTTCAAACGTATCGACAAGAACAACGACGGCAAAATCAGCCCGGGCGAGATGCCGAAAGGCCCGCCGCGCGGCATGCCGCCGCTGGAGCAGGTGGATCTGAACAAGGACGGGCGCATCGTTTTCGAGGAGTTCCAGAAGCTGGGCTTCGTCGCCCGCCTGCCCGAGGAACGCCAGCGCGGGCTTTTCACCCGCATGGACCGGGACGGCGACGGCGCGCTGACCCCGAAAGACCGGCCGCGGGGCGAGGGCAGGGACGGCAAGGGGCCGCGCCGCAACAATCCCATGGCCATGGTGAAAGCCCACGACACGGATGGCGACGGGGCCTTGAGCTTCGAGGAATTCCGGGCCATGCCCTGGGTGAAGGACAAAGGCGAGGACGAGCAGGAGGACCGTTTCGAGGAAATGGACAAGAACGACGATCTGAAGATCGACGCCGCGGACTTTCCTCCCCCGGGAAAACGGGACAAGGCTCCCAAGCCGGACGCCTGATACGCCCGGGACCGCGGCTTTTCCTTGGCGCGGAGGGGGCCGCTGGCTTGGCTCGCGGGCGGGATGCCCTGCCACCGCGCCACGCTGCCGCTCTTCGGCATCACGATCTTCCTGGGCGCGGCCCTGATGTTCCTGCTCCAGTTGATCCTGGGGCGCATGGTGCTGCCCCTGCTCGGCGGCAGCCCGGCGGTGTGGAATACGGCGATGGTCTTCTACCAGGCCGTTCTGCTGGCGGGTTACGCTTACGCGCATTGGCTCGGCGCACGCCCGTCGCCACGGTTGCAGAGGAGGATCCACGGAGGGGTGCTGCTGGCGGCTCTGGCAGTCTTGCCGCTCGGCCTGCCGGAGGCCTGGCGACCGCCTGGGGAGGGCTCTCCCATCCCTTGGCTGCTGGGCCTGCTGGCGGTGTCCGCCGGCTTGCCCTTTTTCGCCATCTCCGCTACGGGACCGCTGCTCCAGCGCTGGTTCTCCGCCACCGGACATCGCGATGCGCGGGACCCTTACTTCCTCTACGCCGCGGGGAATGTAGGCAGCCTGCTCGGCCTGCTCGGCTACCCTCTGGCGATCGAGCCGGTATCCTCGCTCCGGGCACAGGCCATCGCATGGTCGGCGGGTTTCGGCCTGCTCGTGCTGCTTTCGCTCGCTTGCTCGGCCTTTCTCCGGGCGGTCCCCCGGGCCGGAGGGGGGAAGACGGATAGGATCACCCCGGGCCGCCGCGGCCTCTGGACGGCCTGCGCCATGGTGCCCTCCAGCCTGATGCTGAGCGTGACCACCTATGTCTCCAGCGAGATTGCCGCCGTGCCGCTGCTCTGGGTGCTGCCCTTGGCCCTCTATCTCGCCACCTTCATCCTGGTTTTTTCCCGACGGGGTGAAGGAGCGGGACACCGGGTGCGGCGTTTCCTGCCGGTGGCGCTCGTGGCCCTGGCGATGTTGGCGGGTACCGGAGCCACCACGCCCATGGTGTTGCTTGCGGGTCTCCATCTCGCGGGCTTTTTCATCGCCGCGCTGGCCTGCCATGCGCGCATGGCGGCGGACCGCCCGCCGCCGGAGCATCTTACGGAATTCTATCTATGGATGTCGCTGGGCGGAGTCCTGGGGGGAGTCTTCAATGCCCTGCTCGCGCCCCTGGTTTTCACGGGATTGCATGAATATCCGCTCATGCTGGCGGCGGCGGCTTGGCTGAGAACTCCGGGCGGCGGGAATCGCGCGACCTCGGGCAGCCTGCTCCCGGCGTTGTTACCCGGCGCGCTTGCTTTCCTCCTGATCTCCCTGTTGCCGGGGGAGTCCGGCTTGGCGCGGAATGCGATGGCGCTCGGCATTCCGGCGCTGTTGTGCTTCGTCATGTCCCGCCGTCCGGCCCGCTTCGCCCTCGCGCTCGCTGGCTTTTTCCTCGCGGCCGGGCTCGCCCCGGAGCGGGGGATGCGGACTCTGGCGCGGGAACGCGGCTTCTTCGGCATCCACCGGGTGGCTGGCGACGGGAAATTCCACTACCTCTTTCACGGCAAGACAGTGCACGGTATGCAAAGCACCGATCCCGCCCTGCGGAAGATCCCGCTCAGCTACTACCATCCCGCGGGACCGCTGGGGCGGATTTTCGCAGTCCGGAATTTCTGTCCGGTAGCCGCGGTCGGCCTCGGGGCGGGTGCCGCGGCCATGTACGGGAAATCCGGGCAGGAGTTCACCTTCTACGAAATCGATCCGGAAGTGGAACGGATTGCCCGCGATACACGCTATTTCACCTATCTGGCGGATTCCCCGGCACGGGTGGAGATCGTGAGGGGAGATGCCCGGCTGAAGCTGGCGGAAACGCGGAAGCGCCACGATCTGCTGATTCTGGATGCCTACGGTTCGGACTCGGTGCCGGTACACCTCCTCACCCGCGAGGCGCTGGCACTTTACCGGGAGCGGCTTGCACCGCACGGCTGGATCGCGCTGCACATCTCGAACCTGCATCTGGATCTGCGGCCGGTGGTGGAGGGACTGGCCGCGGATGCAGGCATGGCCTGCGTTTTCATGGAGGACGCGGATTTCCCGGAGGAAGATGCCGCCGCCGGCAGGGCTCCTTCCCGCTGGGCGGTCCTCGCCGCGGATCGGGAGGATCTGCGCCCGCTCCTGGATACGGGAGATTGGGAGGAACCGCTCCGGCCGGCAGGAGTGAGGGTTTGGACAGAC
>CBFGVD010000221.1:0-6081 GCA_965651965.1 uncultured Verrucomicrobiaceae bacterium
GGCAAAACCGCCCGGCAGGCGTTCTGCGCGGTCGCGCGCAAGTTGCTCATCCAGACCAACACGTCACTCAAACCAACCCAGCAACCCATCTCCGTCTCAATATAGTTGCTACCGGCCGGCTTTTATCCCGTACTGTCTCAAGGCCGGATCTCCGCCATTGCGCGCGGCGTGGCGAGCATTTCCGCGGCCACGAGGCGGATCTCCTCCGCGGTGACCGCCTGCCAGATGGCGAGCGCTTCCGCGGGAGTCACGATGCGGCCGTAGTGGAGCAGGCTGTCCCCGGCCCAGGAACCGTGCGAGCCGGTGCTTTCCATCGCCATCTTCGTCTGGCTCGCGGCCAGGCGTTTGGCGCGGCGGAGCTCTTCCCCGCCCGGGCCGCGGACCGCCAGATCCTCCAGCTCCCGCTGGATGCAGTCCAGTGCCTCCGCCCGGCCTTTCGGGGAGAGGCCGGTGTGGATCTCGAAGGAGCCCGCGTCCTCGAAGAAGCTGGCATCGCAGGCGACATGGTAGCACAGCCCGCGTTTCTCCCGCAGTTCCTGGAAGAGGCGCGACCCCGCGCTCTCCCCCAGCAGCATGGAGAGCAGGCGGTAGGCGTGCCGCCTTTCGTCGGCCCTGCCGGGCGTGCGCCAGGCCAGCGCGAGCTGGAGCTGGTCCGTATCCCGCTCGTCCACCACGTGGCCCGGCTCCGGCAGCCGGCCGATGCGGGTGGAGGGAACGGCGGGCCGGGCGGCGGGCAGGTGCTTTTCCAGCAGCCGCAGCACCTCCTCCGGCCGGAAGGGACCGGCCACGGAGATCACCACGTCTTCCCGGAAATGGTGCAGGTCGCGGAAGGCCGCGAGCTCCTTCCGCTTGATCCGCGCGATGCTTTCCTCCGTCCCGGAGACGGATTCCCCCAGCGGGTGCGGGGACCAGAGCGCCGCCGAAATGAGATCCCCGATGTGATCCCCGGGGGACTCGCGGTACATCACGATCTCCTCCGCGATGACATCCCGCTCCAGGCCCACTTCCTTCGCCGGGAAGGTGGCGTTCCACGCGATGTCCGCGGTGATGTCCGCCAGCAGCGGCAGGGACTCGGCATCGCCGCGGGCTTCGTAAACCACCTGGTCTTCCGTGGTGCAGGCATTCAGGGAGCCGCCGGCGTCCTCGATCTCCAGGCTGATCGCGCGGGCATCCCGGCGCGGCGTGCCTTTGAATACCATGTGCTCCACGAAGTGGGCCGTCCCCGCCTGCCCGGCGGGATCATCCCGGCTGCCCGCGGGCACGTGGATGGAAAAGGAGGCGCACTCGCTCTGCGGCAGGGTGGAAACGGCCAGCCGGAAGCCTGCGGGCAGAACCAGCGATTCGTAGGTGCCGGGATTCATGACAGCAGCGCGGCGGCCAGGGGGATATCGGCGGCCACGGTGATTTTCAGGTTCGGGGCGGGGGAGACCACCAGCTTCGCGGGGAGACCCAGCGCCTCCAGGGCGGAGACCTCGTCCGTGACCGCCAGACCCCGGGCGCGCACGGCGGCGTAGGCTTGCCGCAGCAGCTCCGTGCGGAAGACCTGCGGCGTCTCCATGAACCAGAGATTCTCCCGGTCCACGCTCGCGCGGGAAAATCCGGCGTCATCCGCGCGTTTCATCGTCTCCGTGGCCCGGCGCGCCAGCGCGGCGGCCCCGTGCTCCCGGGCGGCGGAGATGCAGGCGGCGATGGCCGCCGGCGTGACCAGCGGGCGCGCGCCATCGTGCACGGCCGTCAGGTCCTCGGTCACGAGCGCGAGGCCGTTTTCCACCGAGTGCATGCGTTCCGCCCCGCCCTCCGCGCGCAGCAGGGGCTTCGGGAAATCCGTGCCCAGCGCGGCGAAGCGTTCCTCCGGGGCGACCACGATCACGCGGGAGATCTCCCCCGCGTGCATGAAGGCATCCACGCTGCGGCGCAGCACGGACTTGCCGAGCAGTTCCGCGGCGAGCTTGTCGAAGCCCATACGGCGGCTGCTGCCCGCGGCCACGATGATGGCGGCGCAAGTCATCAGGCCAGGCGTTTGGCCACCTCCTGGGAGAGCTTCTTGCCGTCGGCCCTGCCTGCGGCGCGCTCCTGGGCGAGCTTCATCACCTTGCCCATGTCCGCCTTCGTGGAAGCGCCGGTCTCGGCCACCGCGGCATCCACCAGGGCGGAGATTTCCGCGTCGCTCAGGGCGGCGGGCAGGTATTTCTCCAGCACCTTGATCTCGGCGGCTTCGTTCGCGGCCAGTTCCTCCCGCCCGGCATTGGTGAATTGGGTAAAGGAATCCTGGCGCTGCTTGATCTGCTTGCGGATCAGGGCGGTGATCTCCGTCTCGTCCAGCGGCGCGGTGAGGTGCCCCTTTTCGATCGAGGCATTGGTCATCGCGGTCTTCAGCGCGCGCAGCACGGCCAGGGACACGGCGTCCTTGGCCTTCATCGCGGCTTTCAAGTCTTCGGGGATGCGGGTGGCGAGGTCGCTCATGGGAGGGATGTCCTAGCCGCTGCCCCCGCGGCGGGAAAGTGGAATCCGCCCGGCCGGGCGGAGTCCTCCCCCCGCGCGCCGCGGCTCAGGGGCGGGCGGCCATCTTCGCGTGCCACTCCTTGTAAACCAGCGGGGAAATTTCCGAGGGCTTGATCTCCGAGCGGCCGCCCCAGAAGACGTTCGTGTAGGAGACGGGGATACCCACGGATTCCAGGTGGCGGTCGATGGCCGCCTTGTGCTCCATCACGCGCGGTTTCTCGGTGCCGTGCACCACGCCCATGATGTTCACGTTGCCGAACTGGGGGCCGCCTTCGCGCCAGTAGCAGTGGGTCATGCAGAAATGGCGGCCCACTTCGGCCCCGGCCTCGATCTCCCGGCCCTGCGGCACGGCCCAGTGGAAGAGCCCGTTGAAGCGGGTGACGCGCTCGCCGGTGGCGGAGGGCTTCACGTGCTCCAGGAAGGTGGAGAAGCGGCCGATGACTTTTTTCGCGTTCAGGGCTTCCGCGACCTCGCAGAAGCGGTCCACGGGGATGCCCAGCTTCGCCGCGCGGGCGTCCCAGGGGTTTGCGACGATTTCCTCCGGGGCCAGCTCCTCTTTCAGGGCGAGCAGCGTGTCCCACTCCTCCTGCGTCAGGCTCACGGGCACGGTGGTCATCATGGTGGCGGGCTCGTCCGCCTTGTCGCCGGGTTCCAGGGCGCGGCGGCGGACATGGCCCACGCCCAGGGCGAAGACGCCGTTCGCGGGCATGAGCAGGTATTCCTCCGCTCCGGTCAGGCGCATCAGCACGGTGGCGTGCTCGTCCAGGGATTCGCCCACCGGCACCTTCAGCGTGGTCCAGAGGCGGTAACCGGAGCCGGAGACCTCCGAATCCGTGGAGCGGATGACCACGTGGCCGGAGAAGGGGTCCTCCTTGGCCATGAAATCGAAGGCGGCATTCAGCTTTTCCTCCGGCACGCGCCAGGCCACCAGCGCGCCGTGGGCCAGCTTCGTGGAGAGCAGGGTCTGCCGCACCCGGCGGATGATGCCGGCCTCCAGCATGGCGCGGATGCGCTCCAGCACCGTCCCCAGCGGCACGCCGCTCTGCTCCGCGATCACATGGAAGGGCTGGCGCTGGAAGCCCGAGACAAGATCCTCCGAAACGGCGAGGATTTTCGCATTGATGGGATCGCTGTGTTCTACGGGCACGGTCTGCATGGGCGGAAAGCTAGGCGGCGGAATACGCTCAGGCCACGCGGAATTTGCGGGAAAACGCGCGTTTCACGGGCCGGCCGGGGCGGTTTTTCCGGCGGATTTGCGGCAACCGGGTAACCGCACGTGGATTTGGAGAACCGCGAATGGACGCGAATTCACGGGGAAAACCTCGGAAGGATCCAGGGATTTCTGCATCCGTGTATCCGGTGTTAATCCGTGGTTTTCACGACTTGACCGGAATGGTCCGGATGGCCCTGCGATTCCGTAACAGGCCCGATTCGCGTCCATTCGCGGTTCGGTTTTCCAAATGCGCTTGCCCTCCCTGAGGGAACTTTCCCGGTTGCCCTGCCGCGGCGGATTTGCCAGCGTGCGCGCTCATGAAGTTCCGCGCGCTCCTGATATCCCTGCCGGCCTTGTGGCTGGCGGCTTGCTCGGGTACCGGCGGCGACACCGCCGGGGAGACCGCCGCCGCCGCCCTGGGGGCGGATGCCACGGCAAATGCCACCCGCGTGAAGTCCGGCGACATGGGCGACGACGACTTCTCGAAAATGCAGGACAAATACGGCGACTATAACACCTACATGAACCAGGACGGCACCGGTGCCGCCGGTTCGGGCAAGGAGTTCGCCGGATTCCGCCGCGACAACCCGGAATTCAAGGGGCGCTGGGAAAACAAGGAATACAAGCAGGGCGACTACCGGAAAAAATCCCTGTGGGGCGACCGCGACTACGTGACGAAGGTTTACGGGACCAAGGAGGCCGAATCCTATCGCAAGGAATCCCGTTTCGGCGGGAAATCCGCCGCGGAGGGCGGCATGGCCTCCCGGGAGGGCGGCAAATCCTACCGCACGGGCAACTATGAAACCGGAGCCGCGCGCGAAAGCTCGCGGGAGGGGATTTCCCGGGTTTCCGATGCCGAGACCGACGAACGGCGGCGGCTTTTCACCGAGCCCGACATCATCCCGTGGAAGGCGCAGAGCGGCCTGACCGTGGAGGATACGAACCGGATGCTGGGCCGCTGAGACCGCGGCTCAATCCCCCACGTCCACCGGCAGGAGCCGCACCCCGCGCAGGTTCATCAGCCCGTAGCCGTCGATCCGCAGCGGCCGGATGTGGATTGCCAACAGGCCGGTCTGGCGGAGATCGACGATCCCGGCTTCCAGTTCGCGGAAATCGGTCCAGTGGTCGGCGGTGGGCTCGATCCCGAGCTTCAGGGTCTGGTCGAGCACGCGGATTTCCACCTCCCCGCCGCAGGGCCGGGCCACGGCGGCTTCCAGCACCACGCGGAATTTCCCGGGGTGCTTCATCATCAGGGGGAACCACAGGCTATCCGACGTCCGCGTCCAGAAGCCGATGTGGCGGCCCTCCAGCCGCAGCGGATTCTCGTTTCCGGGTCCCGGCACCAGGATCGCCTGGGAAGCGGACAAGGTGACCGTGCGGTCCACTCCCTGGAGGGGGTAGGGGATCGGGTCGATCACCGGCTTGCCCTCCAGGCGGGCGGCGATCACCGGCAGCGGGTTGTCCGGATCGGGAGGCGCGGCGGGCAGCCGGATCGCGGGCCAGGAAACATTGCCGACTTCCAGATCCAGCGGGGTTTTCCCGAGCAAGACGGCGGAAACGCAGCGGGTGGAAAGCCCGTCGAGCGAGAGCATGCCGTCCGCAGGCCACTGGTGGAGGTGGCAATAAAGGATGTGCGCGCCATCGCGTTCGGCCAGGGTGCAGCGCCCGTCGAAATTCGGCGCCAGGAAGGGGGAAGGGCCGGTGCCGTAAATGGCTTCCCCGTGGGTGGCGAGCCAATCGCCCGCGGCCTTCAGCGAGGCGGCGGCCCGCTCCGGGATCCGCCCTTCCGCGTCGGGCCCCACTCCCAGCAGCAGGTTCCCGCCCTTGCTGGCCACTTCGGAGAGCATCAGCAGGATATCGCGCGGGGATTTCCAGGGCAGGTTTTCCCCGCCGTAGCCGGCGTGCTCGCCGAGCGGCTGGCGGACCTCGAACATGCTTCCGCCGATGGCTGCGGGGAGCACGTAACCCTCCGGCGTCATGAAATCGCCGTAGGGGTTTTCCAGGCCGTTCCAGAAGCGGTTGTTCACCACGGAGGCCGGCTGGTGTTCTCGCCAGATCTGCAGCAGGGAATTCGCGCCCCACCGCGAGCCCTCCGCGGTGGCGGTTGAACCGTCCACCCACAGGATGCCCAGCGGCCCGTAGCGGGTGGCGAGCTCGCGGAAGTGGTCTTGCAGGTAGCCGGGGTATTCCAGCTCGTCCCCGTGCCGCCAATCCGCCAGCGAGTAGTAAACCCCGGGCATGAGCTGCTGCCTGCGGATGCTCGCGACGAATTCCCCGAAAAGGTCCCGCCCCGCCGGGGAAATGTCCGCCCTGCCGGGGGGGCTGCCCGTATCCGTATTGAAAAGCGTGTGGCCTTCCTCGCTCTT
>CBFGVD010000222.1:0-6073 GCA_965651965.1 uncultured Verrucomicrobiaceae bacterium
CGCGAGCAGCTTTTCGTCGATGTGCTCGTAGCCGCGGTCGATGTGATAGAGGCGGCGTATTTCGGTCGATCCCTTCGCCGTCAGCGCCGCGAGCACGAGCGCCGCGGAGGCGCGCAGGTCGCTGGCCATCACGGGCGCGGCGCTGAGCCGGTCCACGCCCTTGATCACGGCCTTGCCCTCGCCCACGTTGATATCCGCGCCCATCCGTTTCAGTTCGGCGCAGTGCATGAAGCGCTGCGGGAAAATGGTATCCACCACGATGCTGGTGCCCGGAGTGGTCGCGAAGAGCGCGGTCATTTGCGCCTGCATGTCCGTGGGATAGCCGGGGTAGGGCTCGGTCACGATTTCCGCGGACATCGGGGTGTCGCCGCGGTGGACCGTGCAGGCGTCGCCCACGTCGTTAAAATGCACCTGGTGTCCCGCTTTCCGCAGGGTGTTCGTGATCGCGGTGAGATGTTCGTGGCGGATGCGGCGCAGGGTCACACCCTCTCCCGCCAAGGCGGCGGCGGACATGAAGGTGCCGGCCTCGATCCGGTCGGGGATCACGTTGTGCACGCAGCCTTTCAGCTTTTCCACGCCTTCGATGGTGATGACCGGGGTGCCCGCGCCGGTGATCTTCGCACCCATGGCGTTGAGGAAGTCGGCTAGGTCCACGACCTCCGGTTCGCAGGCGGCGGAGGTGATGGTGGTGATGCCTTCCGCCAGGGTGGCGGCCATCATCACGTTGTCCGTGCCGAGCACCGTAGGACCTTGGGTGCCGCAGAGGTCGATGGTCGCTCCCTTCAGGCCGTCCGGCGCGCTCAGGATGACGTTGCCGCCTTCCATCTCGGCCTTGGCCCCAAGTGCTTCCAGCCCGCGGATGTGCAGGTCCACCGGGCGGTCTCCGATCACGCAGCCCCCCGGCAGGGCGACCACGCAACGGCGCTTCCGCGCCAGCAGCGGCCCCATCACGCAGACGGAGGCCCGCATCCGCCGCACGATTTCGTACGGGGCGGTATCGCTGATGTCCCCGGCGGTGACGCGCACGGTGCCGGAGAAACGCTCCACATCCGCCCCCAGACCGGTGAGGATTTGCACCATGTAGTTCGTGTCCGAGACGTCCGGCACGCGGCGGATGACGCAGTCCTCCTCCGTGAGCAGGGTGGCCGCCAGGATCGGCAGGGAGGCGTTCTTCGAACCGGAAACCGTGATTGCCCCGTGAATCGGGGTGCCGCCGTGGACGATGAGCTTATCCATTGAAAGGGAACGATTCGGATTGAGAAATGAAGAACGGGGCGGTTGCGGGCGATCAATGTTCAGGATTCATTTCTCACTCGTCGCTTTCCTTGCGGTCGGGAAACGGGAAATGCCCGAGAGATCCTTGAGAGTCAAGATGCCGGTGAGTCCGGCGGACGCGAGCAGGGCTTCCACCTGCCGATCCTGATGGATGCCGATTTCCAGCGCAAGCCATCCGCCCGGCCGCAGCCGCCGCGCGGCCTCCGGCACGAAGCGGCGGATCAGATCCAGCCCGTCCGCTCCGCCGTAGAGGGCCAGGGGGGGATCGTGGGCCAGTTCCCGGGCGAGGGAATCCCGCTCGGCCTCAGGGACATAGGTCGTATTCCGCATCCCCGAGGTCCGAGAAAAGGTCGCTTTCGGCGAAGGAGGCATTCGCGATTTCCAGCATCGCCGCGTTCTCGCGGGCCAGAGCCAGGGCGTCCGGCGAGAGGTCCGCGAGGTGGACTTCCGCGCCGGAGTACTCCGCCGCCAGGGTCAGCCCTAGCACGCCGCTGCCGCAGCCCATGTCGAGGATGCACGCCTTCTCCGGCAAGGAGACGTTCTTGAGCAGCCACTCCGCCAGTTCCTCCGTCTCGGGCCGCGGGATCAGGGCGCGGGAGTCGGTTTTGAAATCGCGGCGGTGGAATGTCACCGTGCCGAGCAGGTGCTGGAGCGGCACGCCCTCCCCCCGGCGTTTCAAGAGCTCCCGCAGGGGGGCCAGGTCGCTTTCCTCCAGAGGGTGGTCGAAGCGCAGGTAGAGATCCATGCGCGTGCAGGCGAGCTGGTGGGCCACCAGCATCTGCATGTTCCGCCGGGCGTCCTCGATGCCTTTCTTGCTCAGGTATGCGGTGCCTTTGTCGAGGGTCTCGAGAACGGTCGTCATTCGGGAAAAGGAAAAGCTCAGGCCAGGGAACGCACGAAGTCCGCAAAGAAAGCGGCACCTTCCTCCAGCGGCGCGATCGCGATGAATTCGTCGCAGGTGTGCGCCTGATCGATGGAACCGGGCCCCATGCAAACGGAGGGCAGGCCCGCTGCGGCCAGGTGCGCCGCATCCGAGAACCAGGGGGCTCCCACGGGCTTCGAGGCGGGCCACACTTCCTGAATCCGGTGGATGTAGGGGTTCGTGGCGGGAATCTCCATCGGCGGGTTTTCATGCGGCCGCACGATCTCCAGCGGGAGCCCCAGACGGGCGATGCTCTGCTCCAGCAGGGCCAGCGCGCCGCCGGCATCCCGCAGGGCGGGGGTGATCCGGATGTCGATCTCCGCCTCGGCCAGGTCCGGCACGATGTTCGGCCGCGAGCCGCCGCGGAGCACGCCGACATTCAAGGTGGAGCGGCCCAGCACGGGGTGGGTGTAGGTGGCCAGCTCCGCGGAAAGCTCCCGCTCCAGGACGTCCAGCGCCCGCGCCAGCTTCATTGCGGCGTTCTCCCCGCGCTCGGGCTGGGAGGAATGCGCGGCCTTCCCCGTGGCGCGCAGCGTGGCCCACAGGGAGCCCTTGGTGGTGTGGACGATATCGAGCGAAGTCGGCTCGCCGACGATGGCGAAAGCGTAGTCGTGGCCGTGGTGCTTCGCGAAATCCTTCGAGCCCCATTGCCCGGATTCTTCTCCCATGAAGGCGACGAAATCCACCGCCACGGGCAGATCCGCCAGGATCCCCGCATTTTCCTTCAGGCCCCAGAGCATCGCGGCCATCGGTCCCTTCGTATCGGAAGCGCCGCGGCCCCACAGCTTCCCGTCCCGGATTTCCGCGCCGAAGGGCTCGATGGTCATGCTACCCACGCCGACGGTATCCAGATGCGGGCCGAGGAGGACGCGCGGCCGGCCGTCGCGCGGGGCGAACCGGGCGATGAGGTTCGGCCTGCCGGGCTTGATTTCCTCCAGCACCGCGGCGGCCCCCAGCGCCTCCAGCCAGTCTTTCAGGAACAGCGCCAGCTCCGCTTCGCCCGTGCGGTCGGTCCCGGGCGGGTTGTCGGGATTGACCGAAGGGATGCGGACAAGCTGTTGGAGAAGTTCGGCGGGGCCTGACACGGGGGGATTGGAACCCCGCGGCGGCGATTTCCAAAGTCCAAATGCGAGCCGCTCAATCTTCCGCGATGGCCCGGGCTTCGGCAAGCGCGTCCGAGGCCCCGAGTTCGGCGCACCATTTCTCGATGTAGGGCCAGTCGAGATATTCGCCGCTGACCCGGATCACATTGGACGCATCGATCAAATCCTGGGGTCGTTTGGCGAGGCTCGCCCAGCGGAGTTTCTGAATCACGACATCTTCCGGGGAAGGGAGCCAAGCGGTCCGGCCGGCCAGAATGGTGCTGCGACGCCTTGAAAACCGTTCGAGATCGAACGCCTCCGAGCTGAGGTCGAAAAGTTCGAGAGCTGCCGGCGTTTGTCTTCGGTAGTTTGCACAACGAAATCGGCATCCTTGGTGGCGCGTGCGATGCCGTATGCGTTTGAGGAAAAGGAGCCGACGATCATGTAATCCACGCCGATCTCGTTCATCCGGTCCAAAAGGAAATAGACCGCTTCTTCCCCGCTTTTCATGAGCTAGCGACTTTGGCGGTAATTGCGATCCCACACCGCGGCGTCGAGCTCTTCTGGGCTGATACCGGGGCGCAAAATCCGTAATCCGGCTTTCATCGCCTCGCAGGCCTGGGAGAACAACCGCGGTCCGTCGAGAAGCTTTTCCTCGATTGAGGCTTCCCGGGCGCGGTGGATTTTCTCCGAGCGCAAGTTTTTCGCGAGCTCTGGAATCGCGGGCACGAGTTCAAACTAACACTTTTATTCGCCCTTGGAAACCCGGAATTCCCGCGCGTCACTCCTTCGGCACCTCCACCAGGAGCGGGGAGGCGGCCAGATCCGAGGGCGCGACGACCGGTTCGTCTTTCGGCAGCTTGTCCTTGGTGCCGTAGCGGCGGCCGATCAGGGCTTTTACCAAGGGAGCGTCCAGATCGTAGTCGTGGAAGCGGCGGGTATCGCAGAGTTCGATCCCGGCCTTCGCATAGATCTTCCAGACCAATTCGGAGCAATAGAGGGTGCCGTCGCTCCATTGGAAGTGCGGGTCGTAATCGAGTCCCACCTGCTTGGCTCCCCATGCCTTCGCGGCCTCCAAGGCGGCGGGAGGCAGCGGGGTTTTGAGGCGGCGGGCGTGAAAGGTGCCGGGGACGCTGCGTTGTTGAAATTCCACCAGCGTGATCACGCATACCGGTTGCACGGCCTCCAGGACCTTCAGCACGCCCTTCTCCTCGAAGACCACGCCGCAGTGCGTGTAGGGCGAGCGGGTCGCCTGGCGGACTGCCTCGCCCTGCTCTCCCCGGGTGCCTTGGAATACGATGTCGCCGGTTCGCAGGGCGTAGGCTTCCGCCGCGCGGAGCCCGGCCGCAGGGAAAAGGAGCAGGGCGGCGAGCGCGGGTGGAACGGTGGTCCTGGCGGGCATGGCGCGAATCTACATTCCGCCGGGGTCCGCGCAAAATTTTTAGGGACTTGGCGAATTTATTAAAATGCATTAAGCAATGCCCGTGCCTGCCCGCAAATCCGCCGAATACGGCCCCTACGTGGCGCTTGCCCTGCGCCTGGGGCTGGGGGCGTATTTTGCCTGGAGCGGCTGGGTGAAGGTCTTCCAGACAGGTCTGGACGACTTCACGCGCGCGGTGGGGAACTACAAGATCGTGGTCTCTCCCTGGGACGCGGTGGTGGCCTACACGATCCCTTGGGTGGAAATGGTGGTGGGCTTCTGCCTGATCGTCGGCCTCTGGAAGCGGGGAGCGCTCCTGGCGCTGGCTGGCCTGGTGGCTTTTTTCGCCTTCGGGGTGGGCCAGGCCTGGGTGCGGAATCTCGATATCGCCTGCGGCTGCCTGGGGGATCCGGACGGCGCGCCTATGAATTACACGTGGAAATTCATCGAGTTCGGCGGCTATTGGCTGGCGATCGCCCTGATCTGGCTGCTCGGACGGAAGGGCAGCGGCCACGTCTTCGGCGGGAAGCGGTTGAAGTTGCCGGGCTAGGGCGTATTCATAAATCACATGCCGCGGGCCTGGCTCGAATGCTCCGGCGGAGCGCGGGATGGAGGTAAGGGTCGGACGTACCGGCCGACGGCGGACGGTCCCTCGGAACCTGCCTCACCCTGCTTCGCGGACACGCGGGGACGCGGGGACGCGTGTCCCTACCATCGGATAGATGCATCGTCGCTCCCTCGTGCCGGAGGGCTCGGCTACAGGTGCGCTTAAAATGCTCTAGACGTCCCAGGGCGGCGATTTTTCGGGATGGAGGTTAGAATTGCGGGTCGCCCGGGGACTGCTAAAACCCCGCCATGCGATACAGCGAGCGACTGCGGGCGAGGATCGAAACCACCGGATCCCGGCTTTGCGTGGGGCTCGACCCCCGGCCCGGGGCGGAGGGGATCGGCGCGGTGCCGAATTTCCTCAAGCGGGTGGTGGACGAAACCTGGCAGCATGCGGCGGCCTTCAAGCCGAACATGGCCTACTTCGAGGCGATGGGCCTGAAAGGCATCGAGATCCTGGAAAACCTGCTCGGCGGCATGCCGGAGGAGGTTCCGGTGATCCTGGACGCCAAACGCAGCGACATCGGGGAGACGCAGAAATACTATGCGCACAGCTATTTCGCGCATTGGAAGGTGGACGCGGTCACGCTCAACCCCTTCCTCGGCTACGATTCCATCGAGCCTTTCCTGAATTGGGAGGGGAAGGGGATCTACCTGCTGGCCGTGACCTCGAACCCCGGTTCCGCGGATTTCCAGCGGCAGATCCTGGCGGACGGGCGCTCGGTTTTCGAGCTCGTGACCGCGCTTGGGGAACGGGCGAAGGGAATG
>CBFGVD010000223.1:0-6062 GCA_965651965.1 uncultured Verrucomicrobiaceae bacterium
CGGAAGGTCGCGCCCGGGACCATCGCCCAGCCACTGAGCATCGCCACCCGGCGGTTGCCCACGCCGCGCAGGAGCTTGGAGCGCACCGCATTCGGCGGGGCGATGACGGCGTGGCCGGGCGGCACGGGGCCCTCCACGAGCCGCGGTTCGGGCAGGCGGGAGACGCCCGCCTCGCGGCAGGCGGCGGTCATCTCCGCCACGTTCGGGTGGAGCAGGGCGGGGATGCTGTGCTCGTGGAGCAGGGCCAGGGCCTCCTGGGCCTTTCCCAGCGAATAGCCGAGAAGGACCGGCACCTCCCCGTCCGCCAGCGTGTCGTGCACGAAGCGCAGGACCGCCATTTCCACCTCCATGGGGGAGGGGAAGGCGAATTGCGGCAGGGCGAAGGTTGTTTCCAGGATCAGGGTATCCGCCTGCTGGAAGACCACGGGTTCGGCGGTCCGGCCTTTCCGGACCTTGAAATCCCCGGTGTAGAGCAGGGTGGCTCCGTCCGCGATCCGGGTGGCATGCAGCATCGCCGAGCCCGCGATGTGCCCGGCGGGCAGCAGGCGCAGGCGGTAGCCGTTCCGCTCCACGGCGGAGTGAAAGGATACCCCTTGCAATCGGCTCTCCGCCACCCCGTAGCGGGCGCGGACCAGGGAAGCGGTGGTTTGCGAACACAAGGCCGTCTCATGCCGCGCGAAGTGGTCCGCATGCGCGTGGGAGACGAAAGCCCACGGCTGCGCGTCCCACGGATCGAGCCACAGATCGGGCTCGGGGAGGTACAGACCGCGTTGGAACCGGACTTCGATCACGCTCGGGTGAGGAGGGTGACGCGGCCCGCCGGAGGGGCCAAGGCTGAAACGCGGGGAATGTCAGGATTGCCGAAATGCCGCGGGCCGACCCGTTCCGGAAGATTGCTATTCCTGGACGGCATGCCAGCTTACCGCGCCATCGTCCGTGGTTTTGCTATGCTGAAGCTCGAACGGAACCGGCGAATCTCCCCGGAAGGTTGCGGCGTATAGTTTTTCGCCGATTCCTCCGTTGCCCGGGGCCGGGTAAATCCCGATGGCCTCGATGTCCCCCACGGAAGTTTCCGTCACGGGTTGGTAACCAAAGGAGCCCTTGCCCGCTCCACCCCGGATATAGACCCAGATCCTGGCCAGGACGCCCTTGTGGGATTCGCCGGGAATCCTTTCGAAGGAGATGGCATCGGGATGCGCCCACACGTTGCCGATCCGGTGGAAGCCGTCCTGCCGCCGGCGATAGACGCTCCAGTCCACCCCGGAGTTCCCGGCGGTATCCGGGTTGGAGAGCAACATGTCCTTCTTCCCATCGCCGTCGAGGTCGACGAGAATGCGGGATCGCTCGCGGTATTTCTGCCGGCCGGTTTCATCCGGCAGGGCTTCGGTGGAGGGATCCGCTCCCAGCCCCGGGAGCAATGCCGCGGCCGAAAGAAGAAGAATCAATGGTGCCCGTTTCATCTCAAGATCGTGAAACTATCCCGGTTCCACGAACAAATCCACGCGGGGATCATGAAAAATCATCGAAGACCCTATTGAGGGGCCGTCAGAGACATCCCGTTGTCACCGGAGCCGATCCTTTCGAGGAAAGGCACCGCCTTTACCGCCCAGAGGGCGGGCTCCGGGTAATCGGAGGCGGAGGAGCCGAAACTGCGGCGGAGCATGTCGGTATCGATGATGCCCGGATTCAAGGCGACAGCGGCGAGGCCATCCGGCAATTCCTGGGCGAGAGCCTTTGTCAGGCCCTCCACGCCCCATTTGGTGCAGCAGTAGGGGGCGACCTCCGGGGAAGTGGAGCGGCCCCACCCGGAGGAGAAATTCACCACCACGCCGCTGCCGCGGGCGATCATGCCGGGAAGGAAGCCCCTGCAGATCAAGTGGATGCCTTTCAGGTTCACGTCGATCACGCGCGAGAAATCCTCCGGAGTGACTTCCCAGAGAGGGGCATTCCGGTTGATGACGGCGGCATTGTTCAGGAGCAGGTCGGGCGCGCCGGGGCCGGAGAGGATATCCTCGGCGAAGGCGGCGACTTCCTCCGGCGAAGTCACGTCGCAGGTGCAGATCCGGTGTTTCCCGCCGAGTTCCTTGGCGAGTTCCGCCGCCACGGAAGCCTTGGTCCCGCAGCCGGAGACCGTCCAGCCCCGGCTGGCAAAGGAACGGGCCATGGCCAGGCCCAGGCCGCGGGTGCAGCCGGTGATCAGGACGTGCTTCATGCCGGAAGACTAAGCCCGTCGATTTGAAAATGAAGGCCCGTTTTCCAATCGGGTGCAACTTGCGGGCGGACCGGAGCCCGCTACATTCGGATCATGATTTTCCAAGACCTCCTCTTCCTCGCCCAATTCGCCCAGCCCCAGGGAGGGGGCGGCGGGAGCATCGGCATCGGATACTGGCTGATCATCGGCGCGACGATGCTGGCGAGCATGCTGATCAGCGGGATGCTGAAATCCCGTTTCTCCGAATATTCCAAGGTGCCGGTGCGGATGACGGGAGCCCAGGTGGCGGAAGCAATGCTGCGCCAGAACGGCATTAACGACGTGCAGGTCATCAGCGTGCCCGGCCAGCTCACCGACCACTATGACCCGATCCGCAAGACGGTGAACCTGAGCGAGCCGGTGTATCACGTGAATTCCGTGGCCGCCGCGGCCGTGGCGGCGCACGAGTGCGGGCACGCGCTCCAGCACCAGCAGGCGTATGCCTGGCTGAATTTCCGCTCGAAGATGGTGCCTGCGGTGCAGTTCGCCAGCCACTTGCAGCAATTCATCATGATGGCGGCGATGATCGGCATTTTCATGTTCAACAACCCCTTCATGCTGTGGGTGCTGGTGGCGGTTTTCGCGGTCACGGCGCTCTTCGCGCTGGTGACGCTGCCGGTGGAATTCGACGCGAGCAAGCGGGCGCTGGTCTGGCTGGAGCGCAGCGGGCTGGCGAACCAGATGGAACATGGCAAAGCGAAGAACGCGCTTTTCTGGGCCGCGATGACCTACGTGGCTGCCGCGGTGGGTGCCGTGGGCCAGATGGTTTACTGGCTGATGATGGCCCTGGGCAGCCGCAGGAGCGAGTGATGTCCGGGAAAAGAGGAGCGTGTACTCGCTTCCGGAGTCCGGCGCGCCAGGAGGCCGGGCGGGTCCTGCCGCCTGGCGGCCTTTTTCAGGGCTTCTGGTAAACCCTCACGTAGTCCACCTCCATTTTCTGGGGGAAGACCGTGGCGGCATCCGGGGGGCCGGGCCAGGCTCCGCCCACGGCGACATTCAAGATCAGGTGGAAGGGCTGGTCGAAGGGCGCGGGGAATTCCCCGCCGGTGCTGCTCCACTTGTTCTGCGTCTGGTAAAGCTTGCCGTCCACGTACCAGCGGATCTCGCCCTTGTCCCATTCGATCGCGAAGACGTGGAAATCGTCCGCAAAGCTGCCTTTCTCCAAGGTGAAAGGCGCGCCGGTGTGGACATTCTTCGGCCAGCCGGCGCCATGGTGCAGGGTTCCGTGGACCTTGTGCGGCTCGTGGCCGACCATTTCCATGATGTCGATCTCCCCGCTGGCCGCCCAGCCGCCGTAGGCTTCCTTCTCAGGCAGCATCCAGATGGCGGGCCAGATACCGCGCCCGGCCGGAAGCTTCGCCCGGACTTCGAAGCGGCCATAGAGCCAGCTCGCGCGGCGCTTGGTACGCATGCGGCCGGAGGTGAAGTCCTTCTCCACCCCGGCGAAGTTGAATTTCCCCTGCCGGGCCTCGATCACGAGGCGGCCTTTTTCCAAGCGGATGTTTTCCGGCCGGTCGGCGTAAAACTGCATCTCGCCGTTGCCGCCGCCGTGGCCGTTTTCCTCCACATCCCACTTCGAAAAATCGATTTCCTTGCCTTCGAATTCGTCGGACCAGACGAGTTTCCAGCCGGGCGGGGCATCGGCGAGACAGAGGGCGGGGGCGAGCAGGAGGGGCAGCAGGAATTTCACGGTGGTGGAAAAGACGGGGGGAACCGGTGTTTTGCCAGCCAAACAAGTGCCATCATCCCGCAAAGGATTTCCGCCGCAGGCTTGCGGTCCGCCCCGGCTGCGGTTTCCATCCGCGCCGCACGATGGCAGGCGGCTTTTCCTTCGATTCCCTGAACAAGGCCCAGCGCGAGGCCGTGGCGACCCTCGACGGCCCGGTCCTGATCCTGGCCGGGGCGGGCACGGGCAAGACGCGCACCGTGACCTGCCGCATCTCGAACATGCTGGAGCGCGGCATCCCGCCGGAAAACATCCTGGCCGTGACCTTCACGAACAAGGCCGCGGCCGAGATGCGCGAGCGCATCGGCGGCATGGTCTCGAAAAAGAAGGCGGAGGCGATGACGGTCTGCACCTTCCATTCCCTTTGCGTGCGCCTGCTCCGCGGCGGCATCCACAAGCTGGGCTACAAGAAGAATTTCTCCATCTGCACGCAAAGCGATCAGGTCGGTATCATGAAGCAGCTCATCGTCCGCATGGGCGGCAGCGATGAGAAGGTGAAGGCGGAAGCCGTCCTTGCGGAGGCCTCCCGAGCGAAGAACCGCGGTATCGCGCTGGAAGACATGGAGGACGATTTCTTCTCCTCCCTGGCCGTCGCCTACCAGAACGAGCTGCGGGCTCAGAATGCCGTGGATTTCGACGACCTGCTGGTCCTGGCCGAATTGCTCCTGCGGGAGCATGCCGACGTGCGGGAATACTTCCGCGGCGTGTACCGGCGGGTGACCGTGGATGAATTCCAGGACACCAACGGGCTCCAGATGAAGCTGCTCCAGCAACTCGTGGGGCCGCCCTACCACGTCTGCGTGGTGGGGGACGACGACCAGTCGATCTACGGTTTCCGCGGGGCGGAAAGCGCGAACATCCTGGAATTCGAGCGCTTCTTTCCGGATCCGAAGGTGATCCGGCTGGAGGAGAACTACCGCTCCACCCAGGCGATCCTGCACACGGCGAACAGCCTGATCCGGCGGAACGTGGGCCGGAGGGAAAAGACGCTGAAATCCACGATCGCGGGCGGCGAACCGGTGCGGGTCGTCGGCATGCCGGGGGACGAGGAAGAAGCGGTCTTCATCGCGGAGGAGATCCTGGCGGACAAGGCCCGGGGGAACCGCCCTTGGGAAGACTTCGCCGTGCTTTTCCGCACGAACAAGCAGAGCCGCAAGCTGGAGGAAGCCCTCCGCGAGAGGAAAATCCCGTACCGCATGGTGGGCGCGCAGAGCTTCTATGACCGGCGGGAAGTGAAGGACGCGCTCGCATACATCGCCCTGCTGGATGATCCGGAGGCGGATGTGCCGCTGCTGCGCGTGCTGAACGCCCCGCCGCGCGGGATCGGGCAGTCCACGGCGATGCTGGCCACGGATTACAGCCGGGAGATCGGCGCGAGTGTCTGGCGCGCGCTTTGCGACGGGAATTTCCTGAGCCAGCTATCCACGAAGGTCCGGAATTCCATCGAGACCTTCACCTCGCAGGTCCTGGCCGCGAAGATGAAGGTGGACGCGAAGGCGGCTCCCGCCAACCACGTGCTGAAGGAATTCCTGGACGAGATCGAGTACTTGCCGTGGCTGGAACGGGGCTGCAAGACGGAGCAGGAAAAGACCCAGCGCAACGAAGGGATCGGGGAGGTGTTGTCCGAACTCTCGAAGGCCGTGCAGCGGGGCAAAAGCCTGAGGAAATTCCTGGACGACAGCGCGCTTGCCTCCGACCGGGAAGACGACGACCTGGAGAAAAAATCGGGTGCCACGCTGATCACCCTGCACGCCTCGAAGGGGTTGGAGTTCCCCATCGTCTTCCTGGTGGGGCTAGAGGAAGGGGTGCTGCCCCACCAGCGCAGCGTCACGGAAGGGACCAAGGACGAGGAGCGCCGCCTGCTCTACGTGGGCATCACACGCGCCCAGCAGAAGCTCGCGCTGACCTACTGCACCGTGCGTACCAAATGGGGCCAGCTCCAATCCTGCCAGCCCAGCAGCTTCATCATGGAGCTGGACGACGAATACCTGATCCACACCACCTACGATGACATCATGGGTGCGGAAGCGGATGAGGAGGAACTGGGGAATTTCTTCGGCGGGCTGAAGGATTTCCTGGGAGGCT
>CBFGVD010000224.1:0-6044 GCA_965651965.1 uncultured Verrucomicrobiaceae bacterium
GCCAGCTCGGGCAGAATTTCCTCTGCGACCCGAACATGGCGCGCTGGATCACGGAGCAACTCGATGCCGGGCCGGGAGATACCATCGTGGAAGTGGGCCCCGGGACCGGGGCGCTCACGGAGCATCTGGCGGGAAAAGTCCGCCGGATCGTGTTGGTGGAATTCGATTCCAGGCTCGCTGCCTGGCTAAAGGAACGATTCGCGGCCGAGCCTTCGGTGGAAGTCCACCATGCGGACGGCGCGAAGTTCGACATCCGCACGCTGTTCAAGCACCGGCCGGTGAAATTCCTGGGAAACCTGCCTTATTCCTCCGGGGGGGCGATCCTGCGGAACTTCCTGTCCCGCCCGAATCCCTTCGAGCGCGCGGTGGTGATGCTGCAAAAGGAGGTGATCGAGCGCCTGGCAGCCGTGCCGCGCACGAAGGACTACGGGGTGCTGACCCTGCGGGTGCAGAGCGAATGGCAGGTGAAGCCGCTCCGCACCGTGCCGCCGGAAGCCTTTCATCCCCGGCCGCAGATCGATTCCTCCGTGGCGCTCCTGCTACCCCGCGGGAAGGATCTGCCGGCCTACGATGCGCGCCGCTTCGATGAATTGATCCGCCGGGGTTTCGCCCAAAGGCGCAAGCAGATGGGCAAGCAAATGCCGCCCGAGCCCTCCTGGGAGCACGCGGCGGCGGCAATCGGCGCCCCGCTGACCGCCCGGGCGGAAGAACTTGCCCTCGAACAATGGGTGGAGCTGGCCCGGCTCTACGACGACCACCCGCTGCGGGATCTGCCCCAGAGCGGGGAGGAAATCTTCGACGTGGTAAACGAGGCGGACGAAGTAACCGCGCAGGCGACCCGCAGGGAGGTCCACGAGCGGAAGCTCTTGCACCGCGCGGTTCACGTCTTCGTGGTGAACCGCCACGGCGAGCTGTTGCTTCAGAAACGGTCGCGCTACAAGGATGCGCACCCTTCCGTCTGGGATTCGAGCGTGGCCGGACACCTCGATGCCGGGGAGGGGTATCTGGCCGCCGCCATCCGCGAACTGGAGGAGGAAATGGGGATCACCGGGGTGCCGGCGGAGGAAATCGGACGGATCGCCCCTGGTGAAGCGACGGGTTGGGAACATGTGGCCCTTTTCCTCTGCCGTTGGGACGGCTCGCCGCGTTTCCCTTGTTCGGAGGTGGAAGCCGCCCTGTGGATGCGCCCCGAGGATCTGGAGGCCTGGACCGCGGCGCGGCCGGAGGATTTCGCATCCGGATTCCTGGAATGCTGGAAATTGGCCCGCGGCCGATAATCCGGCCTTGCGTAAAGTTTTTAAAATTAACTTGTCACGGATCGAGGAATTTCTATTCTGACGCTGCTCCCCGCAAGCACCCCCAGAACACCGAACTGTCCTGACCCATGAAACTTGCGTGCCGCCTCCGGCCGGATCGGGCGGAGCCATGTCATCGCCGCCCCGGGAGTTTCGCTCCGGGATTGACGCTGATCGAGATGTCCCTGGTGATCCTGATGCTCCTCTCTTTGACGGGGATTATCCTGATCGGGGCCAAGACGTGGAAAGCGGGGTCGGACCGGGCCCTGTGCATCCTGAACCTGCAAGCGATCCAGAAGGGGGTCCGCAGCTATTCGAATTTGAACGGCTACGAACCCGGCCGCGTGGTCTCCGGTTTGCAGAGCCGGATCATCGGGGAAGGCTGCTTCCTGGAAAAAATGCCCCATTGTCCCGGAGAAGGGACTTACACCTCCGCGGGAGACGTGATCCCGCTGCCGGGGACCTTGTATTTCAGTTGCTCACTCGCGGACACGGGCGAGCACGAGCCGGCGGATCTGGAGGATTGGTGAAGATCGCGGATTGCAGGGCGGCCGGATCCGGGTGAAGATCGCGCCCGGATTCGGATGACAGCGGCAGGTCACAGTTCCCGAGATCAGGCCCGGCTGTGGCTCATCGCCTTCGGCGTGTCGGCGGCTTTGAACGGATTGATCCTGTTCGCGCTAGGGCTGACAGCGATCGCGAATCTGATCTTTCTGCCTCCGCCGCTCGATCCGGCGGACGGAGTACCGGAGGCGGAGCGGCAGGAAAGCATCGCCCTGATCCTGCCGGAGACGGCGGAAACCGTGAACACGCCGGCGGTTCCGCCCGCCGAGGCCGCGCCTCCGGAACCCGAACCGGAAAGATTCGCCCGGACTTCCAAGGATCAGGAAGCTCCGGCCCCGGAGCGGCCCGCTTTCATCGGCGAACGAAATACCCGTGCCACCAGCGATCTGGCTCCCGAGGCGGAAGCTGCGGCATTGCCGAACCAGCAGGGGGAGGAGCCCGATGACGAGGGCGACATGGAAACGACCGTGAGCCGCTACCAGGACGGGGATCTGGCCACGGATCGCATCGCCCGGCCGGATGCCCCCGAGTTTCCCTCCCGGCTTCCCGCCGGCCCGGATGCGCCGGAGCCGATGCGGCAGGAGAGCGCCGCGGCCGCGCCGCCGGTCCCTCCTTCCGCGCCCGCCGTCCCGGAGGAGACCCTGGCGGAAGGCCCGCTGCCCGTCGAGCGGCAGGTGAAAGCGGCCCGGCCGGGAGATCAACCCTCTCCTGAAGAGCCGCCCGAGCAGGCGGATGAGGACGGGGAGCGGGATGAAACCCCGGAAGAGCTGCCGAAGGATACCCCGGACAAGAAGGAAATGGCCGCCGAAGCGCAGCCGGGCAAGGATACCCCGCCCACGCGGCCGGCACCTTCCGCCCGGCAGGCGGACCCCGGCTTCCGCGGCTATCAGTACAAGCACCGCATCCACGGCTCCATCAGCCGCCAGGGGCGCTCCGCGCTGGATGTGGAAGACTCCGTGCTCGGGCGCTACCATGCTCGCCTGAGCCGGGCGGTGGAGCTGGAGTGGCAGCGCAATTGCGTGCGGAACCGGGACTACATCACCCCCGGCCAGATCATCGTCCGCTTCGTGCTGGAATCGAACGGCAAGGTGCGTTCGGTCAATTTCGTGGAGGAATTCGGGGTGGGAAACATCCAGAAAGGCTTCACGTCCGAGAGCATCCGCTCCGCACGGATTCCGCCTTTTCCAGCCGAAATGAAGAAGCAGCTCGACGGCGAGCCGCTGGAAGTCACCTACAGTTTCACCTTCTGAGATATGTCCGTTCCTTTTCCCGACCTTTTGTCCGCGCTCGATTTCAAGGCCGTCCGAGATTTTTTCAACGATGGCGGCATGTTCATGTACGCGCTGGCACTGACCTCCTTCGTGGCGCTGGCGGCGATCGTTTTCAAGGTGCTGACGCTGCGGCGGGAGGTGGTGATTCCTCCCGGCCTGGAGCGGGAGATCGAGCTCATCGAGCAGCGCGGCGACCTGCCGGCCGCGGAGGGGCTGATCCCGCGCTTTCAGGAGGGCGGCAGCGCGCTCGCCCGGCTCTGTGCCGTGGCCGCGAGGCACCGCGGCAAATCCCGCGCCGACATCACCAATGCGGTGCAGGCCTCGGCCAAGGACGAGGTGGTGCAGTTGAACTCCGGCATGACGATCCTGGACACGGTCATCACCGTGGCACCCCTTTTTGGCCTGCTGGGCACGGCGAGCGGGCTGGTGGTGATTTTCCAAGGGCTGGGAGAAACGACCGACCACGATATCGTGGCGCGCGGCATCGCCCGGGCCTTGGACAATACCATCGTGGGCCTCGCGATCGCGGTGCCCGCGGTGGTCGCGCACGGCTGGTTCAGCCGCCGGATCGAGGTGCTGGTCTCTCGCCTCGAGCTTCTGTTGGAAAAGACCGCCCGGATTTTCGGGGCCGATGATTCCGCCGGGGGGGGCGCCGTCCCGGGCCCGCCCTCGTTACGTGCCGCGCAAACGCCCGTCCTCCCCCGCATCCCCGAAAAGGTATGAAATTCGAACGCCCCGTCCGCCGCTCCCGGGGGATCATGATCATGCCCTTGATCGATATCCTCTTCGTGGTGCTGATCTTTTTCATCGTGACCACCACCAAGAGGGAGAAACGGCCGATCCTGAGGATCGAGCTGCCCACCGTGAAAGCGGTGCCGGTGGACAAGGTGACGGCGCCTAGTTCCGTGCTGGCGGTGGACCAGGCCGGGAACGTCTCGCTGGATGCCGTGAAGGTGCCGGACCCCGAGCTTCTGGAAGCCTACCTGAGGGCCTATGTGAAGGAAAATCCCGGCCGGAAGCTTGAACTGGAGGCGGACAAAGGTCTGCCGCTGGAGAAATTGCTCGCCGTATGGGACGCGTTGACCCGCGCCGGCATCCCGATTAAGGACGTGCCCGCCCGCATCCGCCTGCCGCAGGAAACGGGCAGTCTTTCCCGATGATCCTCGAAATCGTTCAATATGGAAATCCCGTCCTCCGCGAGCGCTGCAAACGCGTCGAGCAGGTCGATGAATCCACCCGCATCCTCGCCGCCGACATGTTGGAGACGATGTACGATGCCAACGGGGTGGGGCTCGCCGCGCCGCAGGTGGGCGTGCCGATCCGCATGGCGGTCATCGATGTTTCCCACGATCCGGAGTGCATTTCCTTCCTGAAAGTGGACGGCAAGGACGCGCCCCTGGCCTCGATCATGCCGCTGGTGTTCATCAATCCGGAGTTGGAATTCACCGGCCCGAAGGAACGCGATACGGAGGGCTGCCTGAGCATCCAGGACATCCGCGCGGAAGTGAACCGGCCGGGAGCCCTGAAGGCCACGCTGCCTCAGCTCGACGGAACGACCCTGGTGATCGAGACCGACGGCCTGCTTGCCCGCGCCCTCCAGCATGAAACCGATCACCTCAACGGCGTGCTTTTCATCGACCGGGTATCTCCCGCGGCGAAGATCAGCCTGCGGCGCAAGCTGCGGCGCTTGACGGAAGAAGCCTGAAGTCCGACGCGGGGAGTGAGGAACAGGGCAACAATGCATGTATCCCCCCGAGAGAATCGAAACGAACCGCCTGCTGTTGCGCCGGCTTGAGCCCGGGGATGCGGCAGCCAAATACGGGTACGGCCGCGATCCGGAAGTGGCGCGCTTCATGGACTGGGCGATGCCCGGCCGTGTGGAGCAGGTCCGCGCTTCCATCGCGGAGGCCGCGGGACGCTGGGAATCCGGGGAGGAGTATGCCTGGGTCGTCACGGTGAAGCCGGACAGCCGGGCGATCGGCAACATCGCCTGCCGGGTACAGGGGCATGCGGCCGAGCTGGGGTACGTGTTTTCGCGGGATTGCTGGGGGCACGGCTATGCCACGGAGGCCGCGAAGGCGGTCCTGGACCGGGTTGCCTCCCTGGAGGACGTGACGAGGATCTGGGCGACCTGCGACGTGGAAAACACGGCATCGGTCCGCGTGCTGGAGAAGCTCGGCTTTTCCCGCGAGGACATCCTCAGAAACCGGATCATCCGGCCGAACCTTGCTCCCGGCGTGCCGCGGGATGCCTTCCTCTACTCGCTTTGGAAAACCCCCGGAGCGCGAGGGGATGGACAGGGTGCATTTCCCATTTAGAGCTATGGCATGCCCGCATACGCCGCCGCACATCTCCGTTCCGTCCGGATGGGGGAGGAAATCGCCGAGTATCTGCTCCGCATCGATGAAACCCTGCCTCCCTTCGGGGGGCGCTTCCTCAGCCACGGCAAGACGCCGGAAGTGCTGGAAGGCGAATGGCCCGGGCACCTCGTCCTCATTGAATTCCCCGACATGGAGCAGGCGCGGGCCTGGTACCATTCGCCCGCGTATCAAGCGATCCTGCCCTTGCGGACGGAGCACTCGGATGGCAGCGCCATCCTGCTGGAAGGCGTGGAGCCCGGCTACCGGGCCGCGGATTTCCTGAAGTCGATGCTCCCCGGCGCTTGAGCGGAAGCCGCCGGGAAAACGCGGAACTACGGCCCTCCGGGGGCTGAGGGCGTCACATTGGAGGCTCGACTTTCCGCACCGGTGAAGCTAACCACGTGTCGGACCACCCAATTCTCTAACAACGTCCCGAGTTATGAACAGCAGCCGCGGCATTTTCGAACCCCAGGAAGGCTTTGCGCCCGCCCCACCCGCCAAAAGTCCTTTTGCCGTGGCCGACGAAGGCCCCGCAACGAGCCCCTTCGCCGTGG
>CBFGVD010000225.1:0-6042 GCA_965651965.1 uncultured Verrucomicrobiaceae bacterium
ACGAGGAAATCCGCCGCACCATCCAGGTGCTGCAGCGGCGCACCAAGAACAACCCCGTGCTGATCGGCGAACCCGGCGTCGGCAAGACCGCGATCGTCGAAGGGCTCGCCCGCCGGATCGCCGACGGCGACGTGCCCGAGGGCTTGAAGGGCAAGCGCCTGATCGCGCTCGACATCGGCTCGATGCTCGCCGGCGCCAAGTACCGCGGCGAGTTCGAGGAGCGGTTGAAGGCGGTGCTGAAGGAGATCACCGACGCCGAAGGCCAGGTGATCACGTTCGTCGACGAGATGCACACGATCGTCGGCGCCGGCGGCGCCGAGGGCGCGATGGACGCCGGCAACATGATCAAGCCGATGCTGGCGCGCGGCGAGCTGCGCATGATCGGTGCCACCACGCTCGACGAGTTCCGCAAGTACGTCGAGAAGGATCCGGCGCTCGAGCGCCGCTTCCAGCAGGTGTACGTCGGCGAGCCCTCGGTGGAGGACACGATCGGCATCCTGCGCGGCCTGAAGGAGCGCTACGAGGTGCACCACGGCGTCCGCATCCAGGACGGCGCGCTGGTCTCCGCCGCCATGCTTTCCGACCGCTATATCTCCGACCGTTTCCTGCCGGACAAGGCGGTGGACCTGGTGGACGAGGCCGCCTCCCGCCTGAAGATCGAGCTGGATTCCATGCCGACCGAAATCGACCAGATCGAGCGCGGGATCCTGCAGCTCGAAATGGAGAAGAAGGCGCTGGAAAAGGAATCCGACAAGGCCAGCGAAGCCCGCCTGGAAAAGGTCAAGGAAGAGCAGGCCAATCTCAAGGAGCAGTCCGCCGCGCTGATGACCCGCTGGAGGAACGAGAAGGAGATCATCGACAAGGTCCGTGCGGCCCAGGAGAAGATCGACTCCCTGAAAACGGAGGCCGAGCAGGCCCAGCGAATCGGGGATCTCAGCAGGGCCTCGGAAATCACCTATGGCCGCATCCCGGAAGCCCAGCGCGCGCTGGAAGAGGCGAAGGAACGCCTCACCGAACTCCAGAAGACCGGCGCGATCCTGAAAGAAGAGGTCACGGAGGAGGATATCGCCCGCGTGGTATCCTCCTGGACCGGCATCCCGGTGTCCCGCCTCCAGGAAGGGGAGAAGGAAAAGCTCGTTCACATGGAGGAGCGGCTGGGCGAACGCGTGATCGGCCAGAAGAAGGCGATCACAGCCGTCTCGAACGCCGTCCGCCGCGCCCGCGCCGGCCTGCAGGATGAGAACCGCCCCATCGGCTCCTTCCTTTTCCTCGGTCCCACCGGGGTGGGGAAGACGGAGCTTTCCAAGGCGCTCGCCGAATTCCTATTCGACGACGAGCACGCGATGGTCCGCATCGACATGTCCGAGTACATGGAGAAACACAGCGTCTCCCGCCTGATCGGCGCGCCGCCCGGCTACGTCGGCTACGACGAGGGCGGCCAGCTTTCCGAGCACGTGCGGCGCAAGCCTTACTCGGTGGTCCTTTTCGACGAGATCGAGAAAGCGCACCCGGATGTCTTCAACGTGCTCCTGCAGGTGCTGGACGACGGACGCATCACGGACGGCCAGGGCCGCACCGTGGACTTCCGGAACACCGTGCTCATCATGACCTCGAACATCGGCAGCCAGTACATCCTCGGGGAGGAGAATGCCGAGCAGCGCGAGGCCAAGGTACTGGAAGCGCTGCGCCAGCATTTCCGGCCGGAGTTCCTGAACCGCATCGACGAAACGATCATCTTCGACCGCCTGCGGCGCGAGGAGCTGACCACCATCGTCGATATCCAGCTCGACCGCGTGCGCAAGCGCCTGGCCAAGCAAGGACTGGCGCTGGCCCTCTCGGAAGAGGCGAAGGAATACATCGGCAACCAGGGTTACGATCCCGTTTACGGCGCCCGCCCGCTGAAGCGCGCGATCCAGCACCACCTGCTCGATCCGCTGTCCCTCGAAATCCTGGACGGGAAGTTCAAGGACGGCGATGTCATCACCGCGGATCTCCGCGGCGGGAGCGTCGCCTTCAGCGCGGATTGAGCGGGGGAGACGCGCAAACGATCACGAAGAAGCCCCCGGCCGGAGTTCCGGCCGGGGGCTTCGGATTTTAAAACGGGGGCGTTTATTGTTCCTCCACGCCGGCGCGGATGAATTCCTCCGGATCGCCGTTCACCGTGCCGGGGCTGCGGAAGGTCCGGTAGGTCCAGCCTTCATCGAGGTCCGGCAGGTCCGTTTGGATCGCGTCCGCATCCGTGCCGGTCACTTCCACGACCGCCAGATCCCAGGCCTCGAGGTCGTCTCCGGCCTCGATCGTGTAGGTCGCGCCGTCCCCGCTCGCGCTGAGTGCGGGCGAGCCCCCGAAAGTGCCCACTCCGTCGCGAACCGGCAGGGTCAGGGTCAATACCTGCTCCCCGCCCACCGGTGCCACCTTCACCGCGATTTTCCCGCCGGTCGCGCCGGAGAGCGGTTCGCTGTTGAGGGCGTACTCATCGAGGTTGGGAATGCCGTCGCTATCCGGGTCCGCGGCGGGATCGTCGTCCGGCGGCGTCAGGCCCTTGTCGGAGGCCCACTCCTCGTAGGGGGTGCCGGTTTCGCCGGTGACCTGCAGGAAGCCGTCGCCCGTGATCTGGGGGATCTCGTTCTGAGCGCCGGAGCCGACCGCACCGTAGATGCCCGCTGCCAGCGGCGGATCGGTGCCGATCACCACCTGGGCCACCACGTCCGTTTCCCCGTGGAAGAGATCCAGGGTCGCGCCGCCATCGATCTCCACCGTTGAGCCGTCCGCGAGACAGGGGAAGGCCATGGAGAAGACTCCGCCCGCGATGATGGTGTCTCCCGTGTAGGTGTTGTTCCCGTTGACGTTGATCGTATCCGGGCCGGTGTAGGTGAGATCGCCTGTTCCGGAGACGATGTTGTTGAAGTCGAAGGTCGTGAAGCCCTCGGCCGCCGTCCGGTCGATCACCAGGGAGGCATTGTTGATCACCTCGGACAGGCCCAGGGAGCCGGTGCCGCCGCCGATGCCTACCTGCAGGACTCCCTCGCTGATCGTGGTGGTCTGCGTGTAGGTGTTGTCGTTGCTGAAGATCAGCCTGCCGGGACCGGTCTTTGTCAGCGTGGTGCCCGCGCCGGTGCCGGAGAGGATGCCGCTGAATTCCGTCACCTCGTTCTGGATGTCGAAGGCCTTGTTGGCCCCGCCGACCATGGTGTCGCCGGTGAAGAGCAGGTTGCCCGTCCCGGGGCTGCCCAGCACGGTATCCTCGCTGTAGGACACGGGATTCGCGATGGTGCGGTCCGTGGCGTCCGAGGAGCGGAGGACGATGCCTCGGAAATCCAGCAGGCCGCCGATGCCGAAGACCGTCTCGTCCGAGCCGATCGCCACGGTCCCTTGGTCGAAGCGGGTCAGGCCGGTGTAGGTATTCGCCGCGGTCAGGGTGAGCGTGCCGGTACCGAGCTTCGTCACGGCGCCGGGATTGGCCGCGTTTGCCGCCGGTCCGCTGCCGGTGATCACGTTGCTGAAGGTGATGTCGTCGGAACGGTTGATGATGAAGCCCGAGGTGGCGGAGTTGAGGTTGATCTGCTCGCCGTTGATGGTGCCGGTGCTGCCGCCGTCGCCAAGCTGTACGAAGCCGTTGTCGATCTCCGTGGTGCCGGTATTGGAGGCGGTGCCGGTGATCACCAGGCGGTTGTTGCCGGTCTTCACCAGCGGGCGGGAGCCGCCGCTTTCCACCAGCGTGCCGGCGAGCACGACCTGCTGGCCTTCCGCTTCGATCGCCGCCCCTTCTCCGGCGAGGGTGACGGTGCCCGTCCAGGTGCCGGTGCCGCCGCCCTGGTTGTGCAGGGTGCCGCCGGCATTCAAGGTCACGGGCGTTTCCATCGTCCTCGTGCCGAAGGTGCCGGCCTTCGCCCCGGCGTTCACCGTCACGGTGCCCGTGGCCCCGCCGAAGGCATTGTCCGAATCTTCCGCCCAGATGTTGCCGCCGTTCGCCACGATGTCGATCGGGGTGGCGCTCGCATCGCCGCGGAAGCCCACGCCGTCCGTATTGGTAATGGTGAGCGTGTGGCCGTTGCCCGTGATGGTGCCGAAGCCCGCGGTATTCGCGAAGCCGATGTCGATGCGGCCGGTGCCGCCGATGGTAGCGTCCCCGCTCAGGATCAGGTTCTTGATGCCCGCGTTCGACTGGACCGAAGCCAGCGTATTCACGATCGCGCCAGTATTCGCGGGGGCGGGGCCGGTGCCCTCGATGGTGTAGGTGTAGCCGCCCGTGCTCACCGTGCCGGGAGTCTGCCCGCCGATGTCCACCTGGGCCCCGCCGGCCACGGTGATGCCGGAAGTCCGGCCGAAGGCATCGCGCGTGCCCATGCGCAGCACGCCCGCATTCACCGTGATCGGCCCGGTGAAGTCCTGGCCGTTCGCTCCGCCCAGCACCGTCACGCCCGTGCCGTTCTTCGTGATCGCGGCGCCGCCGGTGATGAAACCGGCCCCGGCGGGGGAGGCGATCGAGTAATCGCTGCCGAGGTTGTTCTCGAAGGTGATGCTGGTGGGCGAGACGTTGGCGGGTAGGCTGATGAGCTTGTTCGAAGCCACGTCCGGGAAGACCACCTCGTCCAATTGGAAGAATTTGTCCGAGGTGCCGGTCCAGTTCGGCGTGACATTAACGTCCCAGACCGCGCTTGCCGCGCCGGTCCAGGTCACGGCTCCCGCGTCCACTTCCAGGGTGATCGCCTTGGCCACCGTATCGTGGGCGAAGGCGTGGCCGCGGTAAGCCGCCGCGCCGCCCGGGAGCTCGAAGTTCGTTTCGTCGCCGGAAAGGAAGCCCTCGTAGCTCACCACCGCGAAGGGCGTGCCTGTCGGCGTCCCCCCCGTAAGGATCACCGGGTTCGTGCCCGTGAGGGTCAGGTCCAGGCCCGCATGCAGGCTTTCCGGAGTGGCACCCGTGATGGAGAGGTTCACGGCGTCCAGCTGCACGTTTCCGGTCACAGCCGGTTCGCCGCTCAGGTTCACGCCCGGGGAGGCCGTCAGGTTTCCGTCCACGGGGCCCTCCACGGCGGCGGTGCCGCCGAAGAGATCCACGTTCGCCCCTACCGCACCGTTCAGGGTCATGGTACCCGCGGTGAGGGTGGCACCCCCGGCAATGGCCCCCCCGGCAGTGGCGGTGCCCGCGCTGACCTGGAGATCGCCGCCGAAGTCGCCCGCGATGTTAAGCGTGCCCGCGGTGTTGGCGAAAATACCGGTGTAGCCGCTGGTATCGCCGCTCAGGCTCAGGGTTTTCGTGGCGTCCCCCGCACGGGTGACGAAGGCCGCACCGGTGAGCGCCCCGCTCAGGGTGAAGCTGCGGTTCACCGTTACGGACGCGGAGCTGCCGTTGAAGCTGAACGGGGAAGAAATGGTGCTGTTGTCGTTCCCGCCGCCGAAGACCAGGGAGGTGAGGTCCCCCATGAGGATCGGGCGGGTGAAGGCCCCGTACGTCCCCGAGTTTCGGGAGAACATCAGGGTGGTGCCGGTATTCATCGTGATGTTCCCGGTCCCGCCCATGACCAGCGCCTGGTTTCCCCCGGCGTTCAGCTTCAGCGCGCCGGAGTTGATGATGAAGTCCCCGGCACCGGTAACGTTCATGCCCAGCACGGAGAGTTGGCCGCTGCCTTCCTTGATGATGTCCCCGTCCAGCGTGAGCGTGCCGCTCGGCACGCTGGCGGCGGTATCGTTCGGCCCGCGCAGGAACATTCCCGCATCCGAGGTGACGCTGCCCAGCGATCCGGCAATGGTGAATGTCTGGTCGCCGTTGATGGTGTAATTGCCGCGGAAGGTCGGCCCCACGCCGGTGAAATTGCCGTTGGCAATCACTCCTTCGTTCAGGGTCAGCGTGTTCGCGGTCGTGGTCTGGAAGGTAAAGCCGCTGGTTCGCGTGCCGGTGGTACCGATCGTGACGCTGCCGACGCTGTGGCTCGTATCCAGGGTCAGGCCGTTCGAGGTGGTATCGGAGATGATGATGTCCGCTCCTTCGGCGGGGATGCCGGGACTCCAGTTGCCGACTTCCTCTTCCTCGGCAGCTACCAC
>CBFGVD010000226.1:0-6020 GCA_965651965.1 uncultured Verrucomicrobiaceae bacterium
GATCCCCTGGAGCTGAAGGAAGACTCCCAGCTCGGCGTGCCCGGGCTGCTGGAGGCGATGCGCGCCGGCAATGTGGCGGTGGTGAACCACCCCGGCAGCGGCGTGCTGGAAAACCCCGGCCTGATGGCCTTCCTGCCCGGGATCTCCCGGCACCTGCGGGGGGAAGAATTGATCCTGCCGGCAGCGGCCACCTGGTGGTGCGGCGAGAAGCAGGCGCTGGATGCGGTGCTCTCCGGGCTGGACAAGATGGTGGTGAAAGCCATCCACCGTGCGCCGACCTTCGGCACGGTCTTCGGAGCCACGCTGGATTCGGCCGGTCTGGCGGCGCTGCGCGAGAGGATCCTGGCCAATCCGGAATGCTACGTGGGGCAGGAGCAGGTCGGCTTTTCCACCCAGCCCTGCCTTCACGGCGGCGGCATCGAGGCCCGGCGCGGCGTGCTCCGGGGTTTCGCGACCTCCACTCCGGACGGCCGCTACATCGTGATGCCCGGCGGCCTCGCCCGCATCGCCGCCACGCCGGATGCCATGGTGGTCTCCAGCCAGCTCGGCGGCACCTCGAAGGACACCTGGGTGCAGGGCGCGGATGCGGAGCCCTATGTCAGCCTCTGGTCGGAGATCGAGGAATCCACGGCGGAACCGGATGCCCGGAACGTACCGAGCCGCTCCGGGGAGAACCTCTACTGGACCGGCCGCTACGCCGAGCGGGCGGAAGGCACCGCGCGGCTGCTGCGCCGCTCCGTGCTCAGCTTCGTGGAAGCGATCGGGGACGACGAGGAGCAGCTGTGCCGGCACCGGGAAATCCTGATGGGCGGCTTGCTCGGCGTGACGAATGCCGCACCGATCCACCCCGAGGAGGCCTTTTCCGCGGTAAGCGACGAGGACGAGGTGATCTCCCTGCTGACCGACCTGCGACGACCGGGCTCGCTGACCGGGATTTTACGCTCCTTCCGGAACGCCACCTATGCCGTCCGCGATCTCTGGTCGCCGGACTCCTGGCGGGTGATCGAAGCGATCATCCACGAATGGGTGGAGGACGATACCCCGCCCGGCAAGGATCTGGACGACTTCACCGACCCGCTCAACCGCCTGATCCTGCATCTGACGGCGCTGCTCGGGCTGAACCTGGAGAGCATGACCCGCGATGCCGGGTGGCGCCTGCTGGACTCAGGCCGCCGCATCGAGCGGGCGCAATACCTGCTCTCCGTGCTGCGGAATTTCCTGGTGGAGGGCCGGCCGCCCGCGGAAGAGCAGCTCGTGATGGAAACGGTGCTCGCCGCCACGGACAGCCTGGTGACCTACCGCAAGCGCTACCGGACGCACCCGCGGATCGATCTGGTGCTGGAGCTGCTGCTGCTGGAGCCCAACAACGCGCGGTCCCTGCTCTACCAGATCCAGCGTCTCTCCGGAAACATCGAACGCCTGCCGCGCCAGATGAAAAGCGCACGCCTGACCGCGGAACAGCGCCTGCTGGTGGATACAAGCAGCCGCCTGCGGCTCGCGGACATCTCCCAGCTCGTGCAGGCGGCAGGCGGCAGGCGGAAGAAGCTCGAGGCCTTCGCCGACCACATGGGCGGCGCGCTTTACCAGCTCTCGAACGCGCTCACCCTGACCTATTTCCGCCACGCGGACCGGCCCCACTTCCTGCGGGGCTAGGAGAAACGAAACATGAACGACCCGTGACCCGGAGCCGCCCCTCCCCCGTTTCATTTTCCCGAACCCAGCATTGAATTTCCATTCCACGCCGTGCTCTACCGCATCCGCCACCGGACGACCTACCGCTATGACGTTCCGGCAAACCTGTGCCACAACGAGGCCCGGCTGCGGCCGCTGGATTTGCCCGGCCAGCAGTGCCTCTCCTGGAAGCTGAAGATCGATCCGGCTCCGGAATTCCACCGCAGCCGCCGGGACTCCTTCGGCAACCACATCGATTACTTTTCCATCCAGCGGCCGCATCCGGAGCTGGTGATCACCGCGGAGAGCGAGGTGGAGGTGCTGGCCCACGGCCAACTGCCGCTGGAGGCGGGCAATCCCTGGGACCAGGTGCGGGAGCGCCTGGGCAGCGCCAAGGACCCCGCCTCGCTGGATGCCCGGGCCTACACGCTTTCCTCCCCGCTGATTCCCACGCTGCCGGCGCTGGCGGACTTCGCCCGGCAGGATTTCCCGGCGGGGCGCTGCATCGTGGAAGCCGTTTCCGCCTTCAATTCCCGGATTTACCACGAGTTCAAGTTCGATCCGGATTTCAGCACGGTGGCGACCCCGGTGGAGGAGGTGCTGGCGAACCGCCGCGGCGTCTGCCAGGACTTCGCCCAACTGATGATCGCGAGCCTGCGGTCGCTCGGGCTGCCGGCACGCTATGTCTCCGGCTATCTGGAAACGCTGCCGCCGCCCGGGAAACCGAAGCTGGCGGGCGCGGATGCTTCCCACGCCTGGGTCTCCGTCTTCGTGCCCGGCCAGGGCTGGATCGACTTCGACCCGACCAACAACCTCCGCCCGGCGGAGAGGCACGTCACCGTGGCGACCGGGAGGGATTACCGCGATGTCTCCCCGCTGCGGGGCGTGACCGTGGGGGGCGCGAGCCATCACCTGAAAGTCTCCGTGGACGTGACCCCGATCCGGTAGAGCATTCTAAGCGAACCTGTAGCCGAGCCCTCCGGCACGAGGGAGCGACGAGGCATCTTTCCGAGGGTAGGGACACGCGTCCCCGCGTGTCCGCGAAGCAGGGTGAGGCAGGGTGAGGCAGGTTCCGAGGGACCGCCCGCGGTCGGCCGGGACGTCCGCCCCTCGATCCCGCGCTCCCGGAGCCACGAAAAAAGCGCGGAGGATCTTGTCCTCCGCGCTTTTCGGAATCTTCCCCGGGCAGGTTCAGACGTAGGAGGACTCCACCCGCTGGGCGACGTCCCGATATCCGTAATCCACCTCGTAAATCTGTTTGAAGGCTTCCAGGGCACCTTCCCGGTCGCCCATTTCCTCGTGGATGAGGCCCTTTTCGTAGAGCACTTCCTTCTTGGTATTGTCCATGCCCACCAGGTCGCCGAGAGCATCTGCAAGCTGCTTGGAGGCCATGTCGAGCATGCCCTTGGCCTTGAAAGTGCGGCCGAGGAGCAGGAGCACCTTCGACTGGATGTGGGGATTCCGCTTCGCCTGCTGGAGCTGCGGGATCGCGCCGCTGTAGTCGCCGGCATTATAGTAAGCCTGGCCGAGCTCGAAGCGCAGCACGGGGTCGGTCGGGTTGACCTCGACGCGCTTCTTCGCTTCTTCCAGAGCTTCCGCGATGCGGGCGGCCTTCCGCTCCGCGAGCATGGCCTGGACCTCCGGATCGTCGGGGTTGGACTGGGCCCGCTCCTCGAGCTCCTTCATCTGCTGGTCGGCGAGCTTGTCGTTCATGTGACCCGCCTTGGTTTGCAGGGCCACGTCGCCGTTGCTGAGGCTGAAGCCCCAGGAATAGAAGGTGAAAGCATTCGACCAGTCTTCAAGCTGCTCGAAGATGCCCGCCAGATCCTTGACCACGGCCAGGTCGTTGGCGTTCTCGTTGTATTTCGCGATCAGGCGGTCGCGGCGGTCTTCAAGCTGGTCGCGGGTGAGGCCGGACTTCGCCGCCAGATCGAGCTCCGCGGCCTGGCCCTTGTGCCGCTGGAGATCCTCCATCCTGGCGGTTTCGCTCCAGCCACCCTTCTGCATGGAAGCGCGGGCGGTGCAGTCTTTTTCGCCCTTGATGGCGGCGGAATCGGTCGGGTGATGCTTGATGATATCCCGGTAAACCTCGGCGGCCTTTTGCGGCTGTTCGTTGGCGATGTAGAAGGTGGCCAGCTTGTGGAGCAGCTTGGCTTCCTCCGGATGGCCGCGGCGGACGGTATCCAGCGCGAAGGCGGCGCTTTCCGGCATCTGGAGCAGATTGAAGGCCTCGAAGAGCAGGTCGTTCAGCTCCGGGCTGTAAGGATCCTTTTCAAGCTCGTCCTCGATCATCGGCAGGGCCGCCACGGGATCCTTCTTGATCTGGCTGGAAATCTTCATGTTTCCCATGCCGCCGCCCTTGATGCCGAAGATGCCGGCCTTCTTCTTCGGTCCTCCCTGCACGATGCTTTCGCACTGGCGCAGCAATTTGCGCCCGTCCAGGAAGAAGGGGGCATCCTTCAGGACGCTCTGGATGAGCTTCACGGCATAGCCGTGATTATTGGTCTTCGTCGCGCTGAGGGCCTTGAGCCACAAGGCCTTCACGTTCGGAGCGAGTTCCGATTCGGTAATTTCGGGCATGGAACGAAAATGGATATTTTTTTGAAAGGTCCCGGGACTCTCCCGAGGCCGCCGGGACAAAGTGAAGCCCGCTGCCCGATTTTGGCAAGCCCCGGAATGAGGAGGGCCGCAGAATGGTTTTCCGCGGCCCCCGTGGGAATTTTGAAAAGACGGGTCAGCGGCTTTTCACGAAACCCTTCGGCCGCGAACTGGCCCGGCGGGCACCGCCTTCGCTTTCGGGAATCGACCCGCCGGCGTAGGGGCTGCCGCCCTTGCCATAAGGCTCGGCGACGGTTTCCTTGCCGGGCAGGACCCCGGGACCGTCGATGAACTCGCGGTTCTGGTCGTCGATCTCGTAGCGCCGGTCGATGTCCATCTGGGCATCGTAGAGGGAACTGCCATTGTTGACGATCTTCGGTTGGATGAAGATCAGCAGTTCCTCCCGTTCGTCGCCGTTGGTGGTGGTGCCGAAGAGGCCGCCGACGAAGGGAATCTGGCTGAGGATCGGGATGCCGGAGCGCACCTTGCGATCGCGGGTGGTGATCAGGCCGCCGAGCACGATGGTCTCGCTGTTCGGCACGGTCACGGTAGTCACCAGCTCGCGGGTGGCGATGTTCGGGACCTCGCCCACGCCCTCGATGACCTGGGTGCCGAGCACCTCGTCATTGAGCAGGTAGATCTGGAGGGTGACTTCTTCCGAGGAATTCACCAGCGGGATGACCTCCAGGGTCAGCACCACGTCGCGATATTCGATGTTGGTGCTCTGGCCGGTGGTGCCGCTGTTGAAGCTGTTCGTCGGGACGGCGATGCGCTGGCCGCTGGAGATGGTGCCCTTCTGGTTGTTCGCCATGAAGACCGTCGGGCGGGAGATCACGTTGAACTTGTCCGAGGATTGCAGGGCTTCCAGGTAGAGATTCATGTGCTCGCCGATCCGGCCGTAGATGCCGAGGCCCGCGGTGGCGGCCAGATCGCCCGGATCGAAGTCCGTGCCATCCAGCGGAACCAGGGGGGCCAGACCGCCACCCCCGCGGCCGGCCACGGCATTATCCCCGCGCGTGTCCAGGGTGCGCAGGTAGTCGATGCCGTAGTTCAGGTCCTCGCCGAGCGAAAGCTGGCCGAAGACGCAGGAGATCATAACCTGCTCCGCCTTGACGTCGATTTCGTCGAGGAGCTTGTTGATGATCTCCAGGCTGGCAGGAGGGCCCTGGACGACGATGGAGTTGGTGATATTGTCCGCCACCAGCAGGGTCCGGCCGACGAGCAAGGACTGGGGAGCGCTGTTCACATCGGGCTCGCCCAGAGTGCCGCCGCCGCCCGCGCCGCCGGCACCACCGCCGCCGCCGCCAAAGGAGCTGCCGCCGCCGCCGAAAGAACTGCCGCCGTTGTTTGCCGAAGAGCGGGAACCCCCGCGGTTCGCGGAGCCGGTGGTGCGGGAACCGCCCCCGCCGCCGAAATTCGCACCCGTGGAACGGCCGCCGCCGCCGCCCGCGGCCGCGCCGCCGCCTGCACCCGCCGCACCGCCGAAGGCGCGCTGGAGGGCGTCATTCGCGACCGGGAGGAAATCCACCACGGCCAGGAACTTCAGTTTGCGGCGCAGGAAGTTCTTCTGATCGGTCGGGGAATCGAAGCCGCGCACCAGGCTCTCCACGAAGAGGATATCCACCGGACGGCCCATCGCGAAGATCTCGTTCGTGCGGGTATTCGGCACGATCTGGATCGGGATGTCCTCGCCCGCGCTGCCGCCGCCTTCGCCACCGGCCGCGGCCGCGCCTGCGGGGAGGCCGGGCACC
>CBFGVD010000227.1:0-5983 GCA_965651965.1 uncultured Verrucomicrobiaceae bacterium
CTGAAGCTGTCCCCGTGGGACTTGGTCAGGCGGGCCTGGTAGAGCCCGGCGTCGGCGTCGGTGATGCCCGACAGGACAAGGGTGGCGGAGGTTTGCCCGGGGAGGGGCTGGCCGTTGAAGAACCACTGGATGGCGGTGGTATCCGCGCCGGCCTCCACGGTGAAAGAGGCGTCCGCCCCGGGTTTCCGCACGAGGCTCGAAGGCGGGGTGAGGACGACGGGCTTGAGATTGACGGAGAGTTCGGCGGCCTCGGTAACGACGGTGCCGAGGGAATTGGCGACGAGGAGATGATATTTCCCCGCATCGCTGCCGCGGACGCCGGAGAGGGTGAGCGCGGGCGTGCCGGATCCGGAAACGCGGCCGCCGTCCTCGAGCGGGATGCCGTTCCGGAACCAGCGGTAGGTCAGATCGGGATCGCCGATGGCGGTCACCGCGAGCTGGAGGGTTTCATCCTGGGTCAGGGTAATGGCGGACGGCGGCCAGGAAGTCAGCCGGGGCTGGCCGACCTGATTTCTCTCCGCGCGGATGACGGTGTTGTTGTAGCCGGTGACGAGCGCGAAATCCGGGCCGGCGGCGATGCTGTTGAAACGGACGCTGCCGCTGAAATACTTCTCTTCCCAGGTGCTGCCGGGCAGGCCGTCGGAGACGAAATAGGTGCCGAAATTGTCCCGCCTGACGAAGAAATTCCCGTCCAGGAATACGACGCTATCGTAACCGCCGCCCTGGGTCAGGACGGGTCCGGAGGATACAAGCGAGCCGGGAGTGTCCCCGGTGTAGATGCGGCCGTTCCCGGCGGCGACGACCCAGCGGCCGTTGCCGTAGGCGGCGGAAGTCAGGGTGGCGTTCCCGAGAGTGCCGCCGATCCAGGTGACGCCATTGTCGGGCGAGCGGTAATAGGCTCCGCCGGTACCGAGGGCGAGCCACCGCCCGCTGCCGCCGACGACGGTGTGGACGTTGCCGGGCGCGGCGCTGCCGGGATTAACGTGTTGCCAGGTGAAGCCGTCCGTGGAGGTGAAGGCGCGGCCCTGCCCGGAGACGGCGAGGAGCGTGTCGCCGTCCGAAGCGGTGTAGCTGATGGATTCGCCGGGAAGGAGGTCGAATCCGGCAGGAATCCACGTGACTCCATCGAGGGAAATCCGGTCGCCGCTGAGGAAAATGCCGTTGGCGAAGGAAATGGAGGTTTTGGTGGGGGCAGGGGTCCAGTTCAGGCCGTCGCGCGTGATGAAATTGAGGTTCTCCGTGGCGGTGCTGATGCCGTGGAGGATATACAGCCCGTTGCCATAGATGACGCGCAGCTCGTTGGAATTCGAGGGGAGTTCATCGGAAATACCGCTGGAGGTGACCTCTTCCCAGGCGAGACCATCGGTGGAGCGGCGGGTCAGATACCTCTCCCCGGTGGCGACGCGCAGGTTGCCGTGGTAAGCAACATCGGTCGCGCTCGTGAGGGAGTCCCGGGTTCCTTCCGTCCAGTTCACACCGTCGGCGGAGTGATAGAACCTCGCGTTCACGCCGCCTGGCGTCCGGGCGATAAAGCGTTCGCCATCGAAGCCGACGAAATCGAAGGCATGGGGATTTTCCCGGACGGTGAAATTGAGGCCGTCCGCGGAGGTCGCGCTATGGCTGTAAGCGTTCACGAGATGGACGCCGTTGCCATGGGCGACGTGATCCTGGGTGAGCTGGATGTAGGAAGGAACGGAACCGAAGTCCACGTCCGCTTCCGAGAAGGTGGTACCATTGGTGGAATGGAAGATCTGGAAGCGGGTCTGGCCGTAGCCTTTGGCCACCAGGTAGAGACGCGGGCCGATGGACCGGAGGATCGGAGTTCCGAGGGGACCGGTAGGGTAGGCCTCGTAGATCGGGGCTTCCCAGGCGGCTCCGGTTGCATCGGTGGAGCGGGTGATGCCGCCGAAGATATTGCCGATGTAAAAGCGTCCGCCGTGGAAGGCGACGGTGTTGATGGTCAGATTGTAGATCTGGCCGATGCCGGAAGCGCGGGGTGTCCAGTTTTCAAGATCCGTGCTGGTGAGGAGGGTGTTGTTTTCGCCGACGGCAACGTAGGTGCCGGAACCGTAAGCCAGGGCGGTCATGGGGTGGACGCTCCCGGTGTGGCGGCTTTGCCAGGTCTCGCCGTCTTCCGAGAAATGGACCGCCCCTTTCTCGCCGAGGACGACGAAGCGGGTGCCGTCGTGGATGACCGCCACGCTATCGTGGAGGGGATTAACGGGGTTGATGACCTTGAAATAGCCGTCGAGCGAGGCGTTGACATCATAGCCGCCGGTTTTCAGCTCGATGCGGGTATGGGTGGTGGCCGGGCCGGCGCTCGTGGAGCCGCTGCCGTGAAGGACGCCGTCCTCGATATTCCCCGCGTCCAGGTAGAGGTTGTTCGGTTGCACCCAGGTGATGGTACCCGCGGCATCGACGGTGCCGGTGATCTCGCCGCCCATAAGGCTGATGGACCCGTCGTTGCCGACTTCCGCGATAACGGTGCCGTTCGCGGTTTCGGGCTGGGTGACCGCGCCTTCCAGGCGGATGTAGGAGTAACCGATGTAGGTTCCCTGGTAGGATGATTGCCCGAGGCACGGAAGTGCCAGGCCGAACAGCAAACACATGAATGCCGCCAGGCGGAACGGGATTTTACGGGGAACAGGGCTTGCGGACATGATCAGGAAGGCGGGTGGAGGGGGAAAAGATTCGGAGGCAGGGAATTCAGCCGATCCGTCTACGGCGCAGGGGGATGAGAGTTCCCGTGATGCCGGAGAGCAGAACGCCGGAGGATTCCGGGCCAGGGCTGAAAAAAGCGGCGGGGAGGAAATGTCTTTTCATGTTCGGGTGGATTTGGTTGGAGAGGTTTCCGACCGGCTGCGGATGACGAGGGAAAGGGAAAAACGGAGGGTTTCCGGGGCGTGCGACGGCCGCCAAGCGGCTTACGGTCTTGCGGGAGGCTCCGGGAACGATACACACCTGCTCCGGCCCCGGAATCCCCTGAACAGAGGATATTCGCCTCCTTCAGCAGCGGCGTATCCTCGTTCCGCCCGCGAGTCCCGACCATGACCTCCTCTCCCTCCCCCCTCCGACGTCCCGGCGGACTGCCTCCCGCGGCGGTGATGTCGGCGGCGGTGGTCGCGGGCCTGGCGGTGGTGGGACTCGTGCTCATGCTCGCCCATCGCCAGCCGTGGCTGGGCCTGGCCTTGAAGCCTGCCGACGGTGGAGGAGCGGTGGTGGCGGCGAGCTCGGGACCGGCCTCCGGGATCAAGCCGGGGACGGTGAGCACGGCGGTTTCCGGAAGCAGCGGGACGGTCCGGCTGCGGGCGCTGGATCTGGTGGCCGAGCCGGACGGTGCGATGGGAGACTATGAAACCTACCGGGAATTCCTCGCCCGGCAGGACCGGCTGGCGGCCATCCAGGCAGGCGGGGAGATCCGGCTCGCGACAAAGGAGGGCGGCACGGAAACACTGGTGCCGGATCGGCGCGGGCGGCCGTTTTCATCGTTTCCTCCGGATTTCTGGGTACAGCTGGCGGTGGGGTTGGCGGCATGGCTGGTATCCGCCACGGTATTCGCGTTCCGCCCGAAGGAAGCGGCCGCCCGCTACCTCTTGCTGAGCGGGGCGGCGACGCTGTTGTTTTCCCCCGCGGCGGCGGTTTACAGCACCCGCGAACTGGCCCTCGGCGGGACCTTGTTCCAGTGGGCGAACGATTTGAATTTCCTCGGCGGGAGCCTGTTCGCGGCCAGCTTCGTCGCATTGTTGCTGCACTACCCGCAGCGGCTCGGCCCGGCCCGCGCGGGCATCGCGGTGGTGGCGCTCTACCTCGGCTGGTTCGCGGCACAGCAGGCGGGGCTTTTCCAGTCGATGACGTTCGCCCGCCGCTTTCTGGTCATCGCCGGCGTCGGCGCGACTTTCGTCCTTGCGGGCATCCATTGGTTCCGGACGCGGCGGAAGCCCGTGGAACGCGCGGCGCTCCAGTGGTTCTTGCTGTCGTGGATGCTGGGGACGAGCCTGTTCGCCTTCTTCATCCTTCTACCGCAGTTGTTCGGGGTCGATACCTCACGGCTGCAGGGCTACTCGTTCCTGCTTTTCCTGCTGGTTTACGGGGGGCTTGCCTTCGGCGTCCTGCACTACCGTTTGTTCGAGCTGGGCATCTGGTGGCGGCGGGTGGCGGTATGGACCCTGGCCGTGCTGCTCCTGGTGCTGCTCGACATGGCGCTCCTGTTCGGCCTGGGGATGTCCGCGGGAATTTCGCTCAGCCTCTCGCTGGCGATCTGCGGGGCGGTCTGGCTGCCGCTCCGCATGTGGGTGTGGAACCGCCTGCACCGGGCGGGCGAGGCACACCCGGCGGAATGGTTCGGCCGCGTGATGGAGGTCGCCCTCGCGCCTTCGGCGGAAACGCGGGACGAGCGCTGGCGGAAGCTGCTGGCAGAGATATTTTCGCCGCTGGGGATGGAGGCGGAGAAGAATACGCGCGCCGGCCTGGCGATCGGCGGGGACGGGCTTTCGATGTCCCTGCCCGCGGTCGGAAAGCTCCCGGCCTACCGGCTGGAATATGCTTCGGGCGGACGGCGGCTTTTTTCGCCGAAGGATGCCGCGCTGGCGGGAGAATTGGTGAAAGCGCTGGCCCACGCGTTCGCCAGCCAGTCCGCCTATGAAGCCGGGGTGGCCGAGGAGCGAAGCCGCATCGCCCGCGACATTCACGACAACATCGGGGCCCAACTCCTCGCCGCGCTGCACAGCGAGGAAGCGGACCGCAAGGATGCCAGAATCCGGGAATCCCTGGAGGATCTCCGGGCGGTGATCAACAACTTCCCGGCGCAAGAGTTGACTCTCGACGAGACCTTCGCCGAGCTCCGCATCGAATCCTCCGAGCGACTCGCTGCAGCCGGGATCGGCTTGTCCTGGAAAGGCGACGGCTGCGACCGTACGATGCTCGATTCCCCGACCGTCCACGCGCTGCGCTCGATCCTCCGGGAGGCGGTCAGCAATGTGATCCGGCATTCCGGCGCCAGCCGGGCTGCCGTGACCGTGGCATGCGGGGACGGCTCCCTGCGGGTCTCCATCGAGGATGATGGCGGAGGTTGCCGGGATTTCACCGAGGGCAACGGCAACGGCTTGGCCAACATGCGCGCCCGCCTGGCACGGCTCGGCGGCTCGCTGGACATCGCGCGGCCGGACCGGGGAACCCTGCTTTCCATCCACATCCCGCTTTCATACGAAGGAGCGCCCACCCCATGAAGCAGGTCCTCATCGTTGAAGACGTGGCGGAAACCCGGCATTGGCTTGCCGGGGTGGTAAGGGGCGCGTTCCCTGAAAGCACGATCCATCAGGCGGCGACGGTGGCCGCCGCGCGGGAACTCGGAAGCAGGAATACCTTCGACCTCGCCCTCATCGATCTGGGACTGCCCGACGGCTCCGGGCTCGATGTCTTGCGGGCGCTGCGCCAGATGGCCCCGTCCACGCTGTGCGTGATCACCACCGTCGTCGGGGATGATTCCCACATCATCTCGGCTTTATCCGCCGGTGCCCAAGGCTATCTCCTCAAACAACAGCCGGCCGAGCAATTGAGCCGCCAGCTGATCCAGCTCCACGAGGGCATCCCGGCGCTTTCCCCGTCGATCGCGCGCCGGATCATGGAGCACTTCCGGATGACAGGTCCGGTGGCGGATGATGACGCCGGCCTGAGCGAGCGGGAAAAGCAAACGCTCGCGCTGATCGCGCGCGGGTTCCGCAATGCCGACGTGGCGGAGAATCTGGGGATCGCCGAATCCACCGTGGCCACCCACATCAAGTCGATCTATCGGAAACTCGATATCTCCACCCGCGCGGAAGCAAGCTGGCACGCAACCCGGCTCGGCCTCTGAGCGGCAAGCGGCAGGGGTTTGCACCGCTATCCGCATGCCCGCGCTTCCCAAGGCGGGAAAAATGGCCGGGGCGGCCATGACGTGACCTCGCTTTTTCGGGCCGGTTGGAGTGTTAGTCCTGGGGCGTAGCCC
>CBFGVD010000228.1:0-5967 GCA_965651965.1 uncultured Verrucomicrobiaceae bacterium
CTCCTGCACGAGGGGGGGTGCGGTCATGCGGCTGGCGGGGGGGGTGGGAATGGACACGCGCCGATGATTTTAAAAATTCCAGCGAAGTCCATAGTCGGGTTACGCCCCTTAATCGGGCGGGGTGAAATCGGCACTGATTTGTGCTAGGCGTCTTGCGTTGAATCGCCTATCACGAAAGAGTTCATATCAGAAACACGGGAGATCGGCATTACGCGATTTCGTAAGGTCGATTATTTTGAAATTCTCTTGTTCCGGCTCGCTGTAATTTTTATGCTCCGCGGCGCTGACCCCTGCATGTCCCACCGAGTGCCACGCGCCCCCCGGGTGGTTCCTCTGATGCTTTCCGCTTTGGCGGCGGGCTCTCTGGTTCCTTCGTCGGGGGAAGAAATCCTGTCCACCGTTCCCGGCCGTCTGGAGGGAGAGGTGGATAGCCGCATCGTGCCTCAGGGGGCCTACCGGCGGGATCCCGGCGCGGGGGAAATCCGCAGCGAGGAGTTGGAAGCGGGCATCGCGCTTTCGGCCGCGTACGATGATAACATTTTCCTGAGCGCCGCAGGGGCGAAGTCGGATTTCGTGCTGAAGGTTTCTCCCTCCGTGGCCTACCGGAAAGGCGACGGCACGGGCGGGGAAGGGGCTTACCTCGCGCTCGCCTACCGGCCTACCGCGGTCGCCTATGCCGACCATGGCGACAACGACCGGATCGATCACGAGGCGGCCTTGAAAGCGGGCTGGCGCGGCAAGGCGATCACCTTGGCCTACGGCGGTTCCTACGGGAAACTCGGCGACGCCACGGCGGATACCGGCACCCTCACCGACCGCACCGAGCTGGCGAACGAGGCCCGCATCGCCTGGGCCCCGCGGGAAAAGATCGCGGTGGAGCTGGCCGCCGGGCAGCGCTCCACGGACTACGAATCCCCGGCTTACGCCGATTCCGACCTCGCGTATGGCGAGCTGGCGCTGCGCTACGCGTATTCGCCGAAGACACGGCTCGGGCTGATCTACCGCGCGGGGCGTTTCGAAGTGGATGGCGCGGGCGGGCAGACGGTCCACCGCGCGACGGCGCGGATCGAGTGGTCCCCCACCGAAAAGGTGGCGGTGGACCTGGAAGCCGGTGCCGAGCACCGCAGCTTCGACAACGGCTCGGACACCAGCCCGGTCGTCGAGGGCCGGATCGGCTGGAAACCCCGCGAGGGCACGGAACTTTATCTGGCCGGTTACCGCCGGGAGGAGGCTTCCGCCTTTTTGCCGGGGCAGAACTACACCCGCAGCGGTGCCGCGCTCGGGATCGCGCACCGGCTGGGCGGGAAATGGACCGGCCGCCTGGAAGGTGGCTTGGAACGCGCTTCCTACACGCAGGTCTCCGGCCGGGGCGTCGCCGGGCGGGTGGACAAGATCCACTTCATCCGCCCCGCCCTGGAGTACCGCTTCACGGACGATTTCAGCATGGGCTTTTTCTACCGCTACTCTCAGAACCGCTCGAATCGCGCGGCTTTCGGCTACGAGAACCACACCGCGGGCGTCGAAATGGGCTACCGCTTCTGAACCGGAATCCTTACCCCCCTCGTTTTCATGAACGTGAAACTGTTTCTGATCTTGTGCACCCTGCTGGGTGCGCTGCTCGCGATCACCTACGGCCAATCCCCCGCCGCGGGGCGCGCCGCGGGCGTGATCGGCAAGCTGGACACCGTGGAGATCCGCGTCTTCCGGGAAGATGACCTCACCACCGCCGGGCAGCTTTCGGCGGACGGCACCATCACCATGCCGCTCATCGGCGCGGTGAAAATGGCCGGCCTGACCACCGACCAGGCCGCTGCAGCGATCAAGGCGAAGCTGAAGGACGGCTACCTGGTGAATCCCCAGGTCAGCGTTTCCATCGAGGCCCGGGTCCGCCGCACCGTCACGGTGCTGGGCCAGGCGCAGAATCCGGGCGTCTTCGAGCTGCCAGCGGACCGCAAGCTCACGGTGGTGGAGGCCATCGGCATGGCCGGCGGGGCCACCCGCATCGCGAATACGAAGAAAATCACGCTGAAGCGAAACGGGGAAGGCAAACCCCGGGTTTTCCTCCTCAATCTCAAGGACATCACCACCGGCAAGACCGCGGATATTCCCTTGCGGGATGGCGACGTGCTGACGATTCCCGAGAGCCTTTTCTGAGCCCTTTCTCCCTTTTCCGATGTCCGCCCCCCGAAAACCGGAATTTCATCTTCCGAGCGCGCAGTCCCGCCCCGCGGAACTCGCGAATGTCTCGCCCACGCTCTATCTTCCGCGGGTGGAGCCGGTCCGTCTGGTCGGCCTACTGCTCCGCCGCGGCTGGCTGGTGGTGCTCGGGCTGGTCCTGGCCGCGGCGGCCATGTGGTTTTACCTGGGGACCGTGCCGAAGATCTACGTCGCGGACGGCGTGATCGAGGTAAAGAGCCATACCCCGCGGGTGCTGGATATCGACGGGCTCGTGCCGGAAGACCAGAAGGATTTGGAACAGCTCCGGACCATCGAGCGGAACATGGCTTCCCGCGCCCTGCTGCTGCGGGTGATGGAGGCGAATTCCCTGGCGCAGGCCCCGGATTTCGCCCCGCCCGGGACCACGGAGCAGGGCGTTCTCGCGCTGCTGGCGAAGAGGGTGAACGTCGCCCTGGACCGGGGCACCCGGCGGATCGTCGTGCAGGTGGAAGATACCGATCCGCAGCGGGCGAAGCGCCTGGTGGAATCGCTGGTCACGGAATACGAGCTCTGGATCAAGGAGCGGCGGGAGGCCTTCGCGCGCCATGCCGGGGAAGGGCTGGCGAAAGAGGAGGAGAAACTGCGGTCGGAGATGATCGCGGCGGAGGCGCGTCTCCAGGATTTCCGGGAGGAGCATCCCGTACCGGGCCTGGACGAGCGGGACATGGGGGGAACGGGCGTCAACCAGCTCGGCAACCTCAATTCCCAGCTTTCCCAGGCGAAGTCCGAACGGCTCCGCCTGGAGGCGGAGTACGAGGCATTCAAGAAATTCGATCCGGCGGATCCCGACGCCCTGGCCGGCATCGGCCGCGGCGGGCAAACGGACGATATCGGCAGCGGCGTCCGCGCCTTGCAGGCCAAGGAGCTGGAGTTCGCCCGGCTGAAAGAGCGCTACGGGCCGAAACACCCGGTGTACAAGGAGACGGAGCAGGAGCTCGCCAGCCTGCGGGGAGACCTCGCGGACGCGGTGGCCACCGCCGGCGAAGCCTTGGAAAAAAGCTATCACATCGCCCTGGAGAATGAAACCAAGCTCCAGGGCGAGGTGAACCAGGCCCGCACCGAGGCCGTGGGCATCGAGGGCATCCGCGCCCGTTTCGACGTGCTCCGGCGCGAGGCGGAGGCCGCCCGGGAGCTGCACGCCACCGTGGACAAGCGCCTGCGGGAGACGATCCTGGCGAGCGCCGTGGCAGCTTCTTCCCTCTCCTGGGCGGAGCCGCCCTTCGTGCCTGAAAAGGCCTCCAAGCCGCACAAACGGGTGCTCGTGCCCGTGGCGGCCTTTGCGGGCGCGCTTGCGGGCGGCCTGCTGATGATCGGCCTGGAACTGGCGGACGGGCGCGTGCGGGATTCCGCCGCCGCCGCCCGCGCCACCGGCGCGCCCCTGCTCGCCAGCCTGCCGGTCTTCGAGTCCGGCCGGGAGGGCGACATGGTTTTGCTTTCCGATCCGGCCTCCCCGATGGCGGAAGCCTTCCGCCGCCTCCGCGCCGTGCTCGCCCCGCCGCCCGCGAAGCCGGACGCCCGCACGGTGCTTTTCGCCAGCGCGGGTCCGGGCGAGGGCCGTTCCCTGTGCGCGATGAATCACGCCGCCTCCCTGGCGCTGCAGGGGCAGCGCACCCTGCTGCTGGATGCGGACATGCGCAGCCCCGGCCTGAGCCGCAGGCACGTGAACGGCGGCCCGGGCGGCCTGGGCGACTACCTGGAAGGAAAGGCGGATCCCGCCAGCGCCTGCTTCCCGACCACCCTGCCGAATCTCTACCTCCTTTCCTCCGGCCCGATGCGGACCGATGCGGCGGAACTGCTCTCCGGCACCCGTTTCCCGGTGCTCCTGGAAGATGCCTACCGCTGGTTCGATGCCGTGGTGATCGATTGCCCGCCGGTGCTTGCCGCCAGCGATGCGCTGGCTATCTCCCGCTATGCCGACCGCATCTGCATGGTCGTGCGCCAGGACGCGGGGGAGCGGCGGAATCTGCGCAAGGCGGCCGAGCTGCTCCGTTCCGCGGGCGGGAATTTGGTCGGATTTGTCTGGAATGAAGCTCCATCAAGGGGCAAAGGGAACAGCGCTCCCGAACCTGTCGTCCCTCTCAGCCATCCGGCCCTCGCCGGTACCGGCACCAGGGTGGCGGCCGGCCCCGAAGAAACCCCCAAAGGAACGGAAGAAATTCCATCCTCCCCGATCACGTAATGGACTTCCCGGTCCCTACCTGATATTTCATCTCGCAGCCGCGGTTCTCCCCCGGAACCGCTGCCGGATCTCCCCGGATCCGGGTTTCCCCCCTACATCCCCCCGAAACATGAACTGTGCTCCCCCCGCACCGTCCGCGGAGGCGTCCGTCCCGACGTCTTCTCCCGCGGATACCGCCCCGCCGCGTGCACGCTCGTACGCGCTGCGCCACCGCCACCGTCCCTGGGTGGCCCACCAGAAGCTTGTCGCCGTCAGCTTTCTCGGCGATGCCGCGGTGGTTTTCCTGGCGATGATCGCCGCGTATCTGCTTCGGTTCGAATCGCACCTCCGGCATATCGGCATCGATGACCCGGCGATGGACCTGCGCGCTTATCTGGGCCACGTGATCCTGGGCGGCGTGCTGATGCTGGCCCTGCTGGCGAATTTCCGGGTGCACGATCCCCGGAACTACCTGGCCGTCCGCCGCACCTTCACCGTGATCGTGAAGACCTGCGCGATCTGGCTGGTCGGCTTCCTGGGCGTGACCCTGATCCTGAAGCTGGATCCGGCCATCAGCCGCGTCTATTGCGTGCTGGGCGCTGTCATTTCCGCCGCCCTGCTCTGCGGCTGGCGCTGGTTCCTTTACTGCGTGCTGCGGCGGGAGTCCTTCGCCGGGGCGCTGCGCCAGAAGGCGGTTTTCGTCGGCTGGAATGAAGAGTGCAGCCGCGCGAACGAACGTTTCGGAGAGGGCCGCGCGCACCAGATCAATGTCCACGGCGTGATCCTCCCGCCCGGCGGCCGGCTGGAGAGCGAGCCGCCGGCGGAGGTGCCGGTCCTCGGTTCCTACGATTCCTTCCGCGATCTGGTCCGCAGCTCCGGCGCCGATCTCATCATGGCGGTGGACGGTTGCATGGAACGCCACCAGATGCTCCTGCTGGCCGAAACCTGCGGGAAGGAATTCGTGGATTTCAAACTGGTGCCGAGCTGCTTCCAGATCCTCGTCTCCGGTCTCCAGATCGAGAGTTTCCACGGCATGCCCGTGCTGGGCATCGGCAAGCTGCCGCTCCACCACGCCTTCAACAACGCCATGAAGCGCGGGCTCGACATCCTGGGCGCGCTGGTCGGACTGCTGCTCTTCGCCCCGGTCATCGCGGCCTTCAGCCTGGCGGTGTGGTTCGAATCCCGCGGCCCGGTCTTCTACCGCCAGCGCCGGATCGGCCTGAACGGCCGCCCCTTCGATATCTACAAGATCCGCTCGATGAAGCTGGATGCGGAGGCCGCCGGGAGCCCCGGCTGGACCGTGAAGGACGACCCGCGCCGCCTGAAGGTGGGTGCCTTCATGCGCGAATGGAACATCGACGAGCTGCCGCAGTTCCTCAACGTGCTGCGCGGCGAGATGAGCCTGGTGGGGCCCCGCCCCGAACGCCCCGAGCTGATCGAGAATTTCAAGGAGGAGATCCCGCACTACAACGTGCGCCACAACATCAAGCCGGGCGTGACCGGCTGGGCGCAGGTGAACGGCCTGCGCGGCGATACCTGCCTGCGCGAGCGCGTGAAGTTCGACCTCGACTACATCGAGAACTGGAACTTCT
>CBFGVD010000229.1:0-5929 GCA_965651965.1 uncultured Verrucomicrobiaceae bacterium
TCGCAAGCAGGTCACGGTGTGGACGGCAGCGGACCTGGGGCTGAGCCCGGAGCAAAAGGAAGCGATCACCGCCCTGCTCGCCGGCCGCAGGGACGGATTCCGGGAGCTTGCAGGCCAAGGCAAAAACCCTGCCGATCTGGTCGCGGACGCGGCGAATGCGGAGCGGATTTTCCGCCAGGAAGTGGAAAAGGTCCTGGATGCCGAGCAGGTGGCGGCGCTGGATGCGAAGATCGAGCGGGAAAAGGAGAACGCGGTACAAGCCAGCGCCTACGATGACCTGGCGGACCTGAGCCGCCAGATCGATCTCTCCCCCGAGCAGAGGGAAAGGGCCCTGGCCACCTTGCTGGAAACCAGCCAGGCGGCCCACGACCGCAGGCCGGAAGGCTGGGCGGTCATCAGCGAGAGCTTCAGCGTGCTCAGCGACAAACAGCTCGGTGCGCTGGACGACATATCCGACATCCTGAACGAACCGGAAGCGCTGAGAGACCCGCAGGCGCTCTACCAACTCCAACTGGAAACGCGCCGGAAAGACATGGAGAGGAAGATCGCACAGCTCTCCGGCATCCTGACCCCGGCCCAACTGGCCCAATACCGCTCGAACTTGAATTCCCGGCTGACCCTGATCGAGCAGGCTCCCCCGCCCCCTTCTTTCCAGAAGCGCTGACACGCCATGCTCCGCATCAATGGCGAAACCGCCGATCCCGGCTTGATCGAAGACGCCTTCGCCCGGCTGAAGGCGGAGGCGGAAATGCTCAGCGAGGTCTCCTGCTGCGAGCGGGACGGGGAATTCCGCCAGAAGGCCGAGGAGGAGGTGACGGACGGCATTTTGCTGGCCCAGGAAGCCGAACGGCGGACGGCGGAACCATCCGCGGAGGAAATCCGCAGCGCCTTCGAGGAGACCCTGCGCCAATGGCGGAGCCACGGGGCCTCCTGGGATCTTCTGGATGCGGAACGGGAATCCCTGCGGGCGGAAACGGTCTCACGCCTGCGCATGGAGCGCTTCACTGAAAACCTGTGGCGCGACCTGCCGGAGGCAACGGAGGAAGAACTGCGCGGGTGGTATCGGGACAACATCGCGCGATTCCGCACCCCGCCCGCGGCACGGGTGCTCCACATCGTCCGTTTTCCGGAAAGCGGCGATCCTTGGGAAGATTACGCGACGATGCTCGAATTGCGCCGGCGCGCCCTGGAGGGAGAAGACTTCGAGCAACTGGCGCGCGAGAACACGAAGAAGCGCGGCGGCGAGATCGACCTGGGCTGGATCGAGCAGCAGCGCGTCTTCAATCCCTTCGAGGCGATGCTTTTTTCGCTGCGGGAGGGGGAAATCGGGCCGGTCTTTTTCTACGAACAGGCGCTGCACCTGGTGAAGGCCGCGGAGGTGCGGCCTGCCGCGGTGCAGCCTTTTGAGGAGGTGGCGGAAGAGGTCCGGGAAGAATTGGAACAGGCCCGCCGCCTGGGGGTGCTGAAGGATCTTGCGGCCAAGCTGCGGACAAACGCGGTGATCGAGCGGGAGTGAAGCGTCCCCGGGCTCACCGGACATTTTCACCGCAGAGAACCCGGAGTTCGTCGAGCGAAGGCAAGATCTGCTGCCGGAGCCACGCGGCGTGGTCCATTTCGGTGCGCGGCGCGAAAAGATGGGTTCCCTCTTTCAGGGCCTCATAGTCCATTTGCTTCGCCCAGTGATTCTCTTGCCCGGCAAGCTGCGGCACCTGCAAGGCGGCCCAAGCGAAAGCGAGACAGGGCGGCAGCAGGCTCGCGCGGATCAAGACCGCCCGGTGCAGGAGCCGCGCAGGATTGCCGGCAAGATGGATCACCGCCAACGCGCCGAGCCACAGCCACGGCGCTGCGACGGAGGTGATGACCACGGTCCAGAAGCATATTTCCTGCAAGGAACGGTCCGGAATCCACCCCGCACCGGCAATCGCGGCAGGAATCGACAAGAGGGCGAGCCAGCCCAGCCAGATGCCCGGATCCGGCCCCCGGGTGCCAAGAAACAAGAGGGAACCCCGCCTGCCCAGCCTCCAGGCCACCGCCCGGAACGTGAGCAGGGCCACGGCAACCGGCAAGGCACAGGCGGCTGCCAGCCATGCGTGGAAGCGGTCCCTATCCAGGCCGAACTCCCGGCTATCCAGCCACCGGCTCTCCATGGAAAGCGAATGGACGAGGAGGGGAAGACCGGTACCCGCCAGAAAAATCCAGGCCCAATCCCCTGCTTTCAAAAGCCCGGCCAGGCGGGCAGGGACGAGCCCCGAGCGCTTCCGACCGACAAAACGTAAAGCCCCCAGGCCGACGATCACGAGCAGGAAAAGTACCGCCGCCACATGGACCATGAAACGCCGGTAGAGAACGCGTTCCGCCATTCTCCCGCCCCGGACCTCTTCTTCCGTGACCGGTTCCGCACCCGGATAGGGCGAGCCTTTGTACGCCTTCAAGGCCGCCCCGCTGGCCCGGTGCTCATCAATGGCATCCGGCGGCCCGGACGAGAAGAGCGGGGTGGATAGTTTCAGTTTCTCCGCGACGAATTCAAAAGACTTGCTCTGCTCGAGCCGACCGAGAAGCGACCAGGCCTCCGCTTGAGCCCTGCTGTTGCTGCCGAGGGTGCTTTCCATCACCAGGGCGGGGAGGAGGAACGAAGTCCGCATGCCGGACAGGCGCGCCGCCAGCCTGACGGAACGTTCCCCGCACTCTTCAACGGTCCGGACATCTCCGCGTTTTGCGGCTTCCTTGCAGACCACGGAACTCGCCTCATGATAAGCTCGCATGCCCAGCCAATCGCGCGAGGAGCCCTCCGGCCGGAAAAAGGTCCGAATCGAGGCGGAGAGATGCCCGGCAAAATCCTCCGGGGCCGGCGTGGCTTCGAAGCGGATCCGGTTCAGGGTCTCGCGATAGTCCTCCAGCACGGGCATGGATAGGGCCTCATCGATGAGACGGAGCCCATCCGCCAAGGCGGCGGCATCCAACACGGTCTTTTCCGGCTTTCCCGAGGGAGCCGGGCGAACGATCTGGCGACCCTCCGCCCGTGCCCGAAGCCTTTCCTCCTTGGAGATCCGGGGTATGGGCGCTTCCCCCACCGCCCCCTTCAGCTTCTCCATTCCGGCGGCCAGCCGGAACCAACCGTTTCCGGGGTCGAGGCGTTCGCCCGTTTCGACCATATCCTCCGGCCAGCGGGTATTCGTCCTGTGGTAGGCCAGGGCATAGGCAAAGTAGTGCTCCGGGCTCTGCGGGTATTCGTCCCAGACCTTTTTCCAACGCGCAACAGGATCGGGATTGGCATGATCGCCGAATAGCAGCAGACGAGACCGCTCCGGCATTCCGGCGATCTCCCTGCCTCCCGGCCCTTCGATTTCGTTCCAGTCTCCGGTCATCCCGAACTCGGGAAAACCCGGTACTCCGTCGAAAGTACAACACATGGAACTGGTCGCGGCAGAGGCACGATTCGCGAGGTAGATGCGCCCGATGGAATGCAGGGCAGGAGTTCCACAAACGGCCATCCAGGCCGCAGGCAATACGAGAAGGAAAACGGCCGTACGCCGGAGCATCCGCCGGAAATGAAAACGGCTCCCGGTCGCCTGCATTCGGCGGGTGGCGACCGCGACCGAATCCCCTTTCGCTCCCGGTGGCAGGGCGGCGGAGATCGCAAGGGCTTCCGCCAGAAGCTCCCGCCCGGTATCGTCCTTTCCGAGCGGCGCCACGGCCGCCTCCAGAAAAGCCCGGCGTTCGGGGTCGAGTTCCATTCCATCCAGCTTGGCGAACGTTTTCCCGGGCTGACAAGCTGCGAGAACCTGCAATTTTTCCGACAGACGGCAGGTCCGCGGAGACAGTGCACGAACCGGCATGAACGGAGATCCGCAATTCAACCCCTATCGCAGCCCGGACGTGGCGGAGGTTTCCGGCGACGCAATCCCGCTCTACTACCGGGATGGGAAATTTCTCTATGTCCGCGATGGTGCGGAACTACCCGTACGCTGCATCCGCACGAACGAGAAGGTCGATGAGGCGGGTTGGCGGAAGCGCAAGCGCCTCACATGGATCCCGCCCTGGGCATTGATCCCTATCCTCTCCGGCTTTCTCCCGTTCCTGATTCTCCTGCTCTTTTTGCAGAAGAAAGCGAAGATCACCTACAGCTTGAGCAAGGACGCAAGGGAAAGCCTGTTCCGGAGACGATGCATCGGACTGGGGGTAATGGCTTTCGGCCTATTGGCCGCCTTCGCGGGGGGAAGCCTCTTTCAAGGGGATGCCGCATTTCTGGCGATGACCGGAGGGAGCATTGCGGCATTCATTGGTCTGCCGACAGCCTCTCCGTCCATCCCTTGGCCGTGAAAGGAGCACGGGGCGAATGGCTCCAGGTGAAAGGCTGTTCGGAGGCTTTCCTCTCGGGCTTGCCCCGTGCCTGACCAGGCGGCTCCGTTCACTTCTTTTCGTGATAGGCGTGGTCGGCCTTCACGTCTTCACCGGCCCAGATGCGCTTTTGCGTCCATGACTCCGCCGGAGCGGTCCAGAAGGGATCGTCCGCGGGCAGGCCGAGATGCTGGAGACCGGCGAGGCAGAGATAGAGGCTGCCGGTGGAGATGTAGCCCTCCCGGATAGAGGGCTGGTGCCCCACCGCGCCGGCTTGGAGCCAGCCCTGCCGATCGAAGGTACCGGGAGCGGCCATGGTCCTGCGGATGACCGCGGTGAGGGCGGAGCGGACGGCGGCGGGAGAAGTTTCCGGCGGAAGCTGCCCGCGCCAGGCCATCATGGAAAGGTGCTGGAAGGCCCCGAAACGGTAGGCGCTGGAGCGGCCGATGACGGGATAGGAGCCCTCCGGGGAAATCAGCATTTCCTGGACCGCGGCGTAGCGCCTGGCGCGGCCGAGCACCTTTTCCCGGCGGGAGCCCAACTCGTGATTCTTTTCCCGGCAGACATCGAGCACGGCGAGCATGGCGGGCTGGATCACGAAGCTATTGTAGTGGTCCCAATGGTATTCCGGGCCGTCGCCATAGGTGCCGTCGCCGAGGTACCATTGCTCGTGCATGTCCAAGGCACGCCGGATGGGCTCGATCTCGCAGGTGCCGGTGAATTTCCAGACGGCGGCCTCCACCAGGGCGGAGAAAAGGAGCCAGTTGCTCTCATAGGGCTTGATGGCACGGGTTTCCTTGAGGGCGGAAATGAGGTCGGCCTTCTCTTCCTCTTCGAGGGGTTCCCACAGTTGCCCGGGGGCCTGGATCAGGGCCTGGGCGAGGAATGCCGCGTCCACGAGCGGCTGGGCACCCTTCGAGAAATTCATCCGGTCGGGGGATTCCGGGTCGGTGGCCATCACCAGCGCCTTGCGGGAGAGGACGATGTAGCGGGCGCGGAGCTTGCCCTCCGGGGTTTGGTCAGGCCCGAGCGCCAGCCAGGGGGCGATACCCGCCATGGTGCGGCCGAAAGCTTCCAGATGCGTCCACTGCGCGCGGCTGTCTTCCCCGGGGCCGAGGGGCAGCTCTTTTTTCAGCTTCCCGGCGGCCAGGGACTCGAGCACCGGGCGGGCGATGCGGTCGAGGGTCTTGACGGTGAACTCGCGGTCCTCCCTGCCGGTCCGGGCCGGGAGCGGGACGACGGCAAGGCACCCGATGGCGGAAACCACGGCAAAAAATCGCATGCGCGGATGCTAGCAGGCATGCACCCCTTGTCCCGCCAAAGCCGGCCGGATTGACCGAACCCGCGCCGGAGAATCAGGAAGCGGCCAACCACTCTTTGAAAGCGGCCTCATCCGCCGGGAGCCGGCCGGCGACTTTCTCCCTCCCCGTGAGGATCGCAAGACGCTCCGGGATCTCCACTGAACCCTTGCCGATTTCCTGTTCCATGACGTCGAGGAACTTCGAGGGATGGGCGGTTTCCAGGGTGATGGTGGCATTCCCCGGATTGGCCGAGCGCCATTTGCGGGCGGCAAGCCAGCCGACCGCGCCGT
>CBFGVD010000230.1:0-5926 GCA_965651965.1 uncultured Verrucomicrobiaceae bacterium
GCTGCCGGAGGACCTCTCCGCCCTGGTCCAGGAGATCCTCTACCTGATGTGGGACGTGGGCTTCAAGGTGGGCCACGCCTGCCGCTCCATCGCCGAGTGCATCGAACAGGCCAAGGCCGACCAGGAAAACAAGACGGCGCTGATCGATGCGCGCCTCATCGCGGGGGACAAGAAGCTCTTCGCGGACTTCCAGGCCCGCTTCGACAAAGACTGCTTGAAAAAAGGCCAGCAGGCTTTCTTCGAGCTGCGCCGGCAGGATCTGCGCAACCGCCATAAGAAATTCTCCAAGACCGTCTTCCTCCAGGAGCCGAACGTGAAGGAAGGCTGCGGCGGGATGCGCGATTACCACAACATCCGCTGGGTGGCGCGGGTGAAGCGCGGTAGCACGGACCTGCGCAAGCTGGTGGAAGACAAGCTGCTCACCTCCATCGCGCTCCGCCGGATCGAGGCGGCCTACGATTTCCTGAACCGCGTGCGGAACGAGCTGCACTATCAGGCGGGCCGCGGCAGCGACCAGCTCACCCTGCGCCTGCAAGGGGTCGTCGCCACGAATTTCCGCTACCCGCAGCGCAGCATCCTGCGCCGCACGGAGGCCTTCATGCGGGATTACTACCGCCACACGCGCAGCCTCTACCAGCACACCGGCTCGCTGATGGAGAGCTTCGAGATCGAGCAGGAGGAGCTGGCCGATACCGGCTTGAAGTCCTTCCTCATGCTGCGCTCCAAGAAGCGCGAGGAATTCGACGGTTTCGTGGCGCGCGACGGGCGCATTTATCCGCTGAACAACGAGATCTTCTCCGAAGATCCGAACCGGATGATGCGGATGTTCCAGCACACCCAGCTCCGAGGCCTGCGCCTGAGTCCGCCGATGCGGCGCCTGATCAAGGCGCACCGCGAGGACATCGACCGCCCCTTCCGCTATTCCAAGGCGAACCGCGAAACCTTCCAGGCCATCCTGGAGCGGAAAGGGGACGTCGCCCGCACCCTGCGCCAGATGCACCGCGTCGGCTTCCTGGGCCGTTACCTGCCGGAATTCGGCGCGCTTGATTGCCTGGTGCAGCACGAGTTCTTCCACCGCTACACCGCGGACGAGCACACCCTGCGCTGCATCGAGGAACTGGACGCGCTGGTCGGCAGCGAGGAGCCGCGGAAGGAAATCTACCGCCGCCTTTTCCACGAGGCGGAGGATCCCTATGCCCTCTACCTGGCCCTCATCCTCCACGACACCGGGCGGGCGGAAAACGTGCGCGAGCACACTGACGGCTCCGCGATGCTGGCTTCCCGCCTCTGCAACCGCCTGCAGGTCCACGGCCCGCGGCGCGCCCTGATCATGTTCCTGGTGGACCATCACCTTACGTTCTGGCGATTCGCCACCACCCGGAACATCGAGGATCCGGACGTGGTCGCCGAATTCGCCCGCATCGTGAAAACGAAAGCCCGCCTCGATCTGCTCCTGCTCTTCAGCTACGCGGACTCGAACGGCACGAACACGGAAACCTGGTCGAGCTGGAAGGAAACCCTGATGCTGCAGCTCCACTCCAGCACCCGGATTTTCCTCAAGGAGGGCAAGGAGCGCTACGCCGCTTCCATCCGCGCCGAGAAGAAAGACCTCAAGGAACAGGTCAAGGCCCAGCTGAAGGAAGAGGATGCCGCCGTGGAAGATCATTTCCGCCGCATGCCGGACGCCTATTTCCGCTTCCGGCACCCCGCCTCCGTGGCCGCCCACGTGAAGGCCGTGCTACGCCTCGAACCGAAAAAGAAGGAGGAGGACATCTTCGACTGTTCCCTGCAATGGGTGGACATGCCGGAAAAGGGCTACACCGAGCTGGTGATCGCCACCTACGACCGGCCGCTCCTGCTTGAGAAAATCTGCTGCGCGCTCGCCTCCGAGGAGCTGAACATTCTTTCCGCGGACTTCTTCACCCGCAGCGACGGCATCGTGCTGGACATTTTCCGCGTCTGTACCACGAATTTCGAGCCCGTCTCGGACCTGGCGTTGCGCAAGCGCCTGACCACCACCCTGCGCGAAGTCGGCCCGCTTGAGAAATACGAGCACGCCCGCTATTTCCGCCGCCGGCCGAACCTGCTCCGCCCGAAGGACGACCACGGAGTGGCCTTCCCCGTGCGGGCCTATGTCTCCAACAACCTGCACCCGAATTTCACCGCGGTGGAAATCCAGGCAGTGGACCGGATCGGCCTGCTGCACGATCTCTTCCACGCCATCAATACCCACGGCCTGAATACCGCGAACGCGCGGATCTCGACCGAAAAAGGCGCGGCGATGGATACGTTCTACGTCACCACCCGGGAGGGGGGAAAAGTCATCGACGAAAGCCTGCTCCAGCGGCTTCAGGACAGCATCGAGGACTTGATCGGGAAGAAGGACGGCTGAACCGGCCATTTCAAACAAACCGGAGCGCGAATTGCGAATAACTGTGAAGAAGTTTCGCGGGTTCAAGGCAATTTAATCCTCGCCAACCGGCATTTTGCGGGCATTTTTCGCTGAACCGTTCCAGTGCACTCACACCGGACGGTACTGCCGGACCAAGCGGCTGGTGATCATGTTCGATCCTGAACTCCGGGGGGATTTCAGACGACATACAAAGCCGGCTCGGTCCGCAAAAACCAGAAAGAGCGTGAGTCGGATTTCCGGGGGGGATGACGGCTCACGCTCTTCTTCTTCCCGCACCTACGCCAGGACGGCGGCGGCCTTTCACCGGAGGCCGGCCAGCAACAGTCCCGCGCGCTGCACGGATTTTCCCTTGAATCCGGCCGGGGCCTTCCCTACCCCTCGCGCATCCTTGCGCTTCGAACACGGTCTCCAGCCCTGAAGAAGCTTTTCCAGTTCCTTTTCGTCTTCCTCGGCTGTCTGCATCTTGCGGGCGGGCCTTACTCTCTCATGCAGGCCTGTGCCTGGGCGGGCATGCTGGTGAATTACTCGAAGACCGACGGCTTGATCCAGGGAGCGAAGGACACCTTCAGCGGGGAAAAACCCTGCGAACTCTGCTGCAAGATCGCGGAGGCGAAGCAAGCCGACCCGGACGGCGAGGGGAAGAAAGCCCCGCTGCCCGCCCCTGCCACCGGCAAGCTGCTCCAGGAATTCGTGCCTACTGAGATCGTCTCCCTCAAGTCCCCGCGCTTCTCGATTTTTCCGCCGGCAGCTTTCGCCGGCGTGCTCCCCCCGCAGGATGCCTCGGCCCCGGCACCTCCCGTGCCGCCGCCCCGGCACGGTGTCTGAGAGCCCGGCTTGGAATGAACGGCGCGCCCTCCGGCGCGTCCCGCCGCGCATGCTTGCGCGGTGGTCCTTTCCCCGGCCACGGCTCCGGCCATCGTCCCGGGATCCTCATTCCCGCGGGGGCGAAACGGGGCGGCATCCGCTTGCCCGCGCGTTCTTCTCCCGCAGGCATGCCCCGGGCACGAGCCGCTTCTTTCACGGCAGCTTTCCGGCCTCGCACTCACCGGTTAACCCCGGAAGCGCAAGGATAAGGGGCCGGCCTCCCGCCGGGGAGGCTCACGAGCACCCGGCGGGAGGAAATTCCTTCCTCTCCGATCCACCGCGTCGCGCCCATGCGATGCCTTTCCCTTCTTTTTCCATGCATTCCATCAAATTCCGACTTCTTGCCACCGCCGTCTTCACCGGCGTCTTCACCCACCCCGCCCGGGGCGATGAACCCCGGGAACTCGACGCGATGATCGTCGAGGCCCGCGCCAAGCCCGGGGAAAAGGAATCCCCCGCCCTGACCGTCCCCACCGCGGCGGATAGCCGCGCCGACCTCGAAAGCACCCCCGGCGGCACGGAGGTGATCGATGCCGGGCGCTACCTCACCGGTCGCGCGAGCACCGTGGCGGATACCTTCGCGCTTTCCGCCGGGGTCTTTGCCCAGCCGCGTTTCGGCTCGGATGAAGCGCGCCTCTCCATCCGCGGCTCCGGCTTGCAGCGGACTTTCCACGGCCGCGGCCTGCGGGTGCTCCAGGACGGCGTGCCGCTGAACCTGGCGGACGGCGGTTTCGACTTCCAGGCGCTCGATCCCCTTTCCTCCTCCTACATCAAGGTGTGGCGCGGCGCGAATGCCCTGGCCTACGGCTCCTCCACCCTCGGCGGGGCGATCGATTACGTCTCCCGCACCGGCCTGACCGCGCCCGGATTCTCCACGCGCCTGGAGGCGGGCTCCTTCGGCTACCTGCGCGGCCATCTTTCCGGCGGCTTCAGCGAGGGTTCGCGGGATGTTTACTTCAGCCTCTCCCACCAATCGCAGGAAGGCTTCCGCAAACACGCCGACCAGAACAACCAGCGGCTCTTCGCGAACTTCGGCTGGAAGATCGCGGACAACGTGGAAACCCGCCTCTACCTGACTTCCGTGGTAACGGACTCCGAACTCCCCGGCAGCCTCACGAAAGCCGAACTGGAAGCCGATCCCCGGCAAGCCGCGCCGGGAAACATCACTCTCGACCAGAAGCGGGACTTCGAACTCTTCCGCCTCGCCAGCAAGACGACGGCGGTGAACGGCAACACCTCGCTCGATTTCATCGCCGCATGGACCTACAAGGACCTGGACCACCCGATCTTCCAGGTGATCGACCAGAAATCGAACGACGGTCTGCTGGGCCTGACGCTCACGAACACGGACGACCTCTTCGGCCGAGGACACCGCTTCCGTGCCGGGGTGCTTTTCCTCCGCGGGGAGACGGATGCGGCGAACTACGTGAATAACGGCGGCCACCGGGGGGCGCTGCTGCAGCAGGACGAGCAGACCGCCACGAACCTGGAGGCCTTCGCCGAGAGCCAGCTCGAACTGGGGGCGGGCTTCACGGGCATTCTCGGGGCCGCCGCCGCCCGCAACGAGCGCGAAGCGCGCCGGGTCTTCGGTCCCGCCCCTGCAAACAGCAGCTACGACCGGACTTACGACAACGTCTCACCGAAAATCGGCCTGCGCTGGGATGCGGACGAAAACAGGAGCCTGCAGGTCTATGCGAATGTCAGCGGCAGCTACGAGCCGCCTTCCTTCAGCGAATCGGGCACCGCCGTGGTGGCGAACCGGGCGCAAGAGGCCACCACCTACGAGATCGGCACGCGCGGCACCCGCGGCATCGCCCGCTGGGATGCCTCCCTCTACCATGCGGAGATCGACGACGAACTGCTCACCGTGCAGCTCCCGCCGCCTACCGCGATCGGTGCCACCGGCACCATCAATGCCGACCGCACGATCCACCAGGGCGTGGAGCTCGCGATCGAAATCGACCTGCTCGGCAGCTCCTGGGAGGACACGCCCGAGCAGCGCCTGGTCTTCCGCAGCGCCTGGACCTACGGGAACTTCCGCTTCGATGACGACCGCACCTACGGGGACAACCGCATCGCCGGCCTGCCGGAGCATCTGCTCCGCGGCGAGCTGATGTGGGAGAATGAAAGCGGCTGGTACGCCGGCCCTACCTTCGAGTGGGTGCCGGTGGGAACCTACATCGACCATCGCAACACCTTCTCGGCCGATCCCTATGCCCTGCTCGGCTTCAAGCTCGGCCGCCGGGTGGAGGAGGGCATCTCCTGGTTCATCGAGGGCAAGAACCTGACCGACGAGCGCTACGCCGCCACCACCGGCGTGATCGAGAACGCGAACGGCAGCGACCAGCGCCAGTTCCTCCCCGGGGACGGGCGGGGGATCTTCACCGGCATCGAATACCGCTGGTGAGCCGGAGCTAACGGAGGCCCGGAACGGCCTCCCCATGAATATGAAAAAGGGCGGCGGGAATCTCTCCCGCCACCCTTTTTAAAGTTTCCAACCGGGGCTCAGTGACCCAGTTCCTTCGCCGTCCAGGGCGTGGTGCGATCCTTGTATTTCGCCCGGATTTCCTTCACCTGCGCCGGTGTCACCGGCGGGGCGTCATTCGACCAGCTCTGGCGGACGTAGGTGAGGACGTCGGAGATTTTCTG
>CBFGVD010000231.1:0-5924 GCA_965651965.1 uncultured Verrucomicrobiaceae bacterium
CCGAGCCCGAGTGAAGCGTTCCCATACCTCGGGCGAATCGATGTCCCACGCGCCTTCGGGAAAGTCCACCTCCGCAACAGCGGATGCGTGGCGGGAGGCCAGAGCCTTCGCCCCTTGGTCCCCGCCCAATGCAGCCAGCCCGGGGAAATGCCCGGCTGCGAACAACGCCGGAGGACCGGCGGTCGCGCCATGATTGCAGAGAACGATGGAAATGTCCGGACGGGCCAGCTCCCCCTGCATTCGCCGTAGCAGGCCCTCGTCCGCCATCGGCTGATCCGCGAGCAAGATGAAGACCGCCTGGATCTCCGGCGAGAGCTCCAGCAGGCGGTGCATGCCCGCGGCCAGGGAACTCCCCATGCCCTCCGCCCATGCGGGGTGGTACAGGGTTTCCACGCCGGAGGGACACCCCCGCTCCTGGATTTCCGCGGCGTGAGCACCCAGCACGCGCAGGACCGGCTCGCAGCCCGCCGCCAGGGCCGCATGACAGGCGCGGTCCAACAGACTGATCCCGCCGATCTCCAGCAGTTGCTTCGGCGAACCGAAACGGCTTGCTTTCCCGGCGGCCAGCACGAGCGCGGCGGTCTTCATGCCGGGGCGGGCGAGGCGTGGATGGAGCCCTTCCGGTCGCGCAGGAAGCCCGCGGGCGCGCCCGCCAAAGCGGCCTGGATCTCGGCCACGATCGCCAGCGCGATGGTGGCCGGATGATGGCCGCCGAGATCGAGGCCGACGGGCGCGTAGAAGCGATCCGTCACGGAAGGATCTTCCAGCAGGCCGAGAGCGCCGAGCTCCGCCAGCAGCGTCTCCCGCCTGCGCCTGGAGCCCAACAGGCCGATGTAGCCGTAGCCCGCCGGGAGGATTTCCTTCAGGAAGGCGAGATCGGTCGCGAGGTGATGGGTCATGACCAGCACCGCGGTGGCGGCATCCGGGGGGTATTGTTCTTTCAATTCGCCCGCCGCCAGCGCGCGGATCGCTTCTCCCGCCACCCGCGGCGTCTCCGCGATCATCCGTTGCTCCCGGACAATCCGGTGGCGCTGCCAGCCCAGGGAGGCCGCGAACGAGAGTACGGGCTCGATGTCCGGCGTCCAGCCCACGACGATCAGGCGCACGGGCGGTTCCACCCTTTCCACGAGCAAGCCGGAGCCTCCCCGGGACGCGATCCGGGTTCCCGTGTCATCGGTGAGGAGGGTGACGGCTTTCCTCTCTTGCAACGCTTGCTCGACCGCAGCGGGAACATCGCCGGAAATTTCCTCGATGAGGATATGGAGCTTCCCCGGACAGCCGAAGTGCGGCCGCGTATCGATGGTCATTTTACGCGGCCGGCCTCCGGCAAGCACCTCGCGGGAGGCATTCGCGATCCCCTCCTCCAGGCAGCCGCCGCTCAGCGAACCGCAGAAGGCTCCATCCCCGGCGATCAGCATCCGGGCCCCCGGCTGCCGATAGCTGGAACCTTCCCGCGCGACCAGGGAGGCCAGCGCGAGCTTGCCGCCGCGGTGCTTGCGGGCGAAGTCGAAGAGGAAAGGCCAGTCGCTCATGAGGGGACGATGAAAATGCCGGAACGTCCATGCAGCCGCCGGACTCAGCTCCAGCTCAAATCCTGTTTCGCCAGGGGCAAGCTGCGGACACGCTTGCCGGTGGCGGCGAAGATCGCATTGCAGACCGCGGGGGCCGTGGGCGGCAGGGCGGGCTCGCCCAGGCCGGTGGGCGGATAGTCCGACTTCGCGAAATGGACCTCCACCTGCGGGGCATCCTTCATCGCGAGCAGCGGGTAGTCGTGGAAATTCGTCTGCTTCACCGCGCCTTCTTCCACGAGGATTTCCTGAAACCATGCCGCGCTCAGGCCATCGATCATGGAGCCCTCCACCTGGTTCTCGGCACCGCTGAGATTCATGATCGGGCCGACATCCACGCCGGCGCTGAGCTTGTTCACCTTGAGCACGCCTTCCTTGCTCACCGTCACATCCGCGACCACCGCCACGTAGCCGAGGTGGCTGAAATGGAAGGCGATGCCGCGGCCCCGGCCCTTTTCGAGCTTCTCGCCCCAGCCCGCCTTTTCCGCGGCCAGCCTCAGCACGCCTTTCATGCGGGTGGCATTGTAGGATGGCCCGCGACCGCCGGTCGCCTGGACCTCCCGGTCCTCGCCGAGCAGTTCCAGGCGGAACTCCAGCGGGTCCTTCTTCGCGGCGTGGGCCATTTCGTCGATGAAACCCTGGATGGCCCAGGCGAGAGCGCAAGACCCCGGGGCTCGCCACCAACCGAGCGGCGTGTTGCTGGGGAAAATCGTACGTTCCAGCAGCAGGTTCGGGACGAAGCGGCTGGGAAACTCGTCGCCGCCGAGATCGGCCCCGTTGCCCGGGCGTTCGTCGCTGTTCAGGCCGAAAGTCACGAAGTGATCGGCCCAGTGGGCGAGTTTGCCGCTTTCATCCAGGCGACCCCGGAAATGGTGCCAGCCGCCCGCGCGATAATAATCGTGGGCCATGTCCTGCTCCCGGGTCCAGGTCACCTTCACCGGTGTTCCTTCCATCTTCCGCGCGATGGCGGCGCACTCGATCATGAAATCCCCCATCAGGCGGCGGCCGAAGCCCCCGCCGATGCGGGTCATATGAACGGTGATCTTGTCCTTGCCGATTTTCAGCGCCCTGGCGATCCCGTCCAGCGCCCCGCCGGGATTCTGCGTCGGTGCCCAGAGTTCGACCGCCCCGTCCTTGAAAACGGCGGTGCAATTCTGCGGTTCCAGATTCGCATGGGAAAGGTGGGGATAGTGATAGCTCGCCTCGACCGTCTTCCCGTCGTCCGGGAATTCCGGCTCGCCGGTCTTGCGGATTTCACCGGCCCCCTTGCCCTTCATCACTTCCGCGGCCTTGGCCGCGTGGGCGGCAAAGCTCTCTTTCGCATCGGAATCCCAGGCGACCTTGAGCGCCTTCCTTGCCTTGAAGGCACTCCAGGTATCGTTCGCGATGATCGCCACCCCGGGCAGCAGGCCGTAGTGGTCGCCGCTGCCTTCGATGACGAAAGCATCCGTCACGCCGTGCAGCTTCTTCACTTCGTCCAGATTCGCTTCCTTCACCTTGCCGGTGAAGACGGGACAACGGACGTAGCAGGCGTATTTCATGCCCGGCTGTTTCTGGTCGATGCCGAAAAGCGGCCGGCCGGTCACGATCTTCGGGTTGTCCACGCCGCCGATGCGTCGCCCCAGAAGCTTGAAATCCGCGACCTTCTTGAGCTTCACGGACCTTTCGTCCGGCACTTCCAGTTTGGCCGCGGCGGTAGCCAGCGCGCCGTAGCCCGCCTTCCTGCCGCTCGCCTCGTGGATCACTTCCCCCGCGACCGCCTCGCATTCCTCCGCAGGCACTTCCCATTGCTTCGCCGCGGCCGCCACCAGCATGGTGCGGGCGATCGCACCCATGCGGCGCAGCCGGTCGTAATTCGAAGGCGTGGACATGCTGCCGCCCGCGATCTGGCGGCCGAAATCCCGCTCGTTTACCGGAGCCTGCTCCACGATCACCTTTTCCCAAGGGATCTCGAGCTCCTCCGCCACGATCATCGGCAGGGAGGTCTTCACCCCCTGGCCCACCTCGGGGTTTTTCGCGAAAATGGTAACCACCCCTTCCGGAGTGATGCGGATGAAGGCATTCGGCGAGAACGCGGAAGAAGCCGCCTCTTCCGCCCCGCTTGCGCTCCAGGAACCGAGCAGGAAGCCGCCCCCGGCAAGGGCGCCGATCTTGAAAAATCCCCGGCGGTCCAGTGTTTCGGGTATCGCGTTCATGGCTTATTTCGCGGCTGCGGTGCGGATGGCCTGGCGGATGCGCTTGTAGGTGGCGCAGCGGCAGAGATTTCCGGACATGGCGGCATCGATGTCCGCATCGTCCGGTTGCGGCTTTTCGGCCAGCAGGGCCGCGGCGCTCATGATTTGCCCGGCCTGGCAGTAGCCGCATTGGGCGACATCCAGGTCGCACCACGCCTGCTGGAGCTCCGTGAGCCTGGCGGCTTGGGAGAGGCCCTCGATGGTGGTCACCTTTTGCTCGCCCACGGCGGATACCGGCAGGCTGCAGGAACGGACCGCCTTGCCACCGACATGCACCGTGCATGCGCCGCAGAGGCCCATCCCGCAGCCGAATTTCGTGCCGACCAGGTCGAGGTGATCGCGCAGGACCCACAGCAGGGGGGTATCCTCGGCAACCTCGGCCTTCCGTGCCTGGCCGTTGACGTGGAGAGTGTACGTTTTCATCGGGTTTTCCGGTATCGTCTGCGAACGTAGCGGATTCACCGCAGGGCGCAGCCAAAAAACCCGCCGGGGATGAACCGGAGGTTCAGAGGGATTTCACGGCCGCTTTCTTCCCGGATTTCTTCGGCTGCTCCCGCAGCACCAGCTCCAGCAAGCCCGGGAAACGCTCCTCCACTTCCTCCGTGCGGACGGAAGTCATGCACCGGGTACCCTCCGTGCGCGTCAGGACCAGGCCCGCTTCCCGCAAGACCGCGAAATGGTGCGAGCGCGTGGCCTTGGATACATCCAGCGGTACATCCCCGCAGGCCAGCTCCCCGCCCTCCATCAGGGCACGCAGGATCTCGATCCGGCAGGGATCGGAGAGGGCCTGCATGACCGCGGGCAGGCTCACATCCCGCGGTTCGGGGTGGATGTAGGGTTTCATCGCGGGGAAGGTAGCACAGGGTCGTTGTTCGACAATCATCGAATTATAGTTTGACGCCGCAAAAAAGGGAACTAAAGGTTCGATGAATCTCGAACAAACCACGCCTCACCATGGAATATCGTCACCTCGGCGGATCGGGCCTCAAGGTCCCGGTCCTCACGCTCGGCACCGGCACCTTCGGCGGACAAGGCCCGCTTTTCTCCGCTTGGGGAGATAGCGGCGTGAAGGAAGCCAAGCGGCTCATCGACATCAGCCTGGAGGCCGAGCTGAACATGTTCGACAGCGCGGATGTTTATTCCGCGGGACAGGCGGAGGAAATCCTCGGCAAGGCCATCCAGGGCAAGCGCGACCAGGTCCTCATTTCCACCAAGGCGACCTTCCGCACCGGCGAGGGGCCGAACGACATCGGCTCCTCCCGCCATCACCTGACCGAATCGATCAACGGCAGCCTCAAACGCCTCGGCACCGATTACATCGATCTTTTCCAACTCCACGGCTTCGACGCGCGGACGCCGATCGAGGAAACGCTCTCCACGCTCGATGACCTCGTGCGGGCCGGGAAGATCCGCTACCTCGGGGTCTCGAATTTCTCCGGCTGGCATCTCATGAAGTCCCTGGCCATCGCGGAAAAATACGGCTGGGCGCGCTACGTCGCGCACCAGGCCTACTACTCCCTGATCGGCCGCAGCTATGAATGGGAGCTAATGCCGCTGGGACTGGACCAGAAGGTCGGCGCGGTGGTGTGGAGCCCGCTCGGCTGGGCCCGCCTGACCGGAAAGATCCGCCGCGGCACCCCGTTGCCGGAAAACAGCCGCCTGCAATCCCAGCTCAATGTGGACGTAGGCCCTCCGGTGGAAGACGAATATCTCTACCGGGTGGTGGACGCGCTGGACGAGGTGGCCGCGGAAACCGGCAAGACCGTCCCGCAAATTGCAATCAACTGGCTGCTCCAGCGCCCTACCGTTTCGACCATCGTCATCGGAGCCCGGAACGAAGATCAGTTGCGCCAGAACCTGGGTGCGCTTGGTTGGAACCTTACGAAGGATCAGGTGGCGAAGCTCGATGCCGCGAGCGCCACCCCGCTGGCCTATCCCTACTTTCACCAAGCCGGATTCGAACGCAACCCGTCCCCCGTGGCATGAAGCTCCAACTCGAAAACAAAACCGCGCTGGTGACCGCCTCTTCCGGCGGCATCGGCCAAGCCATCGCCTCCGCCCTCGCCCGCGAGGGCGCCACCGTGATCGTCAACGGCCGCTCGGCTTCCGCCGTGGAGAAAGC
>CBFGVD010000232.1:0-5916 GCA_965651965.1 uncultured Verrucomicrobiaceae bacterium
TCAAGCCGTAGGCGCGGATGAAGCGCGGCGGCAGCGGCGTCCCGGAGATCGGGAAATTTTCCACCGCCCGTGCCGTGGAGGCCCCGTAGAGGGCTCCCGCCGGGACCTGCATTTCGCCCATTGAATCGCGTTCCGTCCGGGTCTTGCTCATGGTTTGAGATAAGCAGCTTCCGACGGGAAATCACGGGCCGAAATGCATCTTCCGCCCGAGGTGCCGAAAAAATAGGGACACAAATCCCGCGCCCGGCGGTTTTCAAGGTGGGAGATTCCCGGAGGAAACATGACTTGCTGGCAGGGTGTCCCGGCCGCAGGCTGTCCGGGTATCCGTTCTACCATCATCATCCGCCTCCAGCCATGCGCCGCTTTTTAGCCTTCGTTTTTCTTTTGTTCAGCGCCGTCTCGGCGTCCGCACAAGTACCGTCCGCTCCCACCGGCGTCACCGCCACCGCCGCGGCGGGGAAAAAGGTGAACGTCAGTTGGACCATTCCCAGCGGTAGCCCGGCTCCCACCGGCCATTATGTTTACCGCGCCCTGGCATCCGGCGGCACGCTGACGAACATCACCGCTTTCGGCGAGCTGGGCGGGACCGCCACTTCGTTCGTGGACGATGACCCGGCGCTCGTTTCCGGAACCGCCTACCGCTATGTCGTCCGGGCTTTCACCGGCGTCGAGGGAGCGGAAGCGCTTTCCACCGAGTCGAATTCCGCCACGGCCACTCCCGTCGCCAGCCCGGATGCGCCCCTGAACCTGCGCAGCACCTCCATCACCTCCACCTCCATCGGCCTGGCCTGGGGGGCGGTGACCGGTGCCGCCAAGTACAACATCTACCGCGACGACGAATTCATCACGGAAGTCACCACCACCAGCTACACGGATGAGGATCTGGAATTTTCCACCTCCTACACCTACATCGTGACCGCCGAGACCTCCACCGGGGAGGAATCCGCGGACTCGAACAGCCTGACCGTCTCCACCTTCGGCGACGGCTCGAAGAAGGCCGCCGCCTTCGCCCGCAAGTTCCGCAAGATCGATGTGAGCGGCGACGGCCAGATCACCGAGGCGGAATACATCGCCGGCCACGGTGCCCGCCTCGCCTGGGTGATCGTTTACAACCGCTTCTTCTACTCGGACACCGACGGCTCAGGCTCGCTGTCCCTGACGGAATACTCGAAGGCCCTGGGTGGCCGGAAGTACTTCGCTCCCAGCAAATCCCGGCAATTTTATCTGGCCGATCGGGACGAGAGCGGCGACCTCGACGAAACGGAATACCCGCTGATGAAGCCCGCCCGCGCCAAGGAGGCCAAGCTCATGAAGGCTTTCCTCAAGCTCGACAAGGACGAGTCCGGCGGGCTCACGCCGGACGAGTTGAAGATCCGCAACTACGCCCCGGAGAACGAAGAGGAAGACTTCTGATCCGGGACCCCGGGATCTGGAAAATCAAAGGCCCGCCGGTATCCTGCCGGCGGGCCCTTTATTTGGACGGGAATGGGTAGGGCGTTAGCGGCGCAGGGCGATCTTGATCTTCTGTCCGGTGGATTCGAAGCCCTTCAGGGTGCCCTTGCCCCGGACGGCATTCACCTTGCCCGCTGCATTCGTGATGCCCGGCACCTCCGAGGAGGGGGAGAGGCTCAGCGCGTGGATGCGCAGCTTGCCGCGCGATCCGGCGATGGCCGTGCCGCTGATCGTGAAGGAGCCGCTCTCAGGATGCTCGCCGCTGCCGGTGATCTGGAAAACGTGGGGCAGTTCCGTCGGTGAGATCCCGTAGGTTTGGGAAATGCGGACCTTGCGCGGCAGGAGCGCCGTGCCGGTCCACGTGCCGGACAGATCCGGCGTGGCCTGCTCCCTCGTGCCCTTGAAGCTGAAGTTGCCGTTCGTCGCGGCGATTTTCCCGGCAATCTTCTTCGCCGTCACCTTGCCGGTGATCGTGCCGGTTACCTCCCCGCCGTTGATCGATTCGGTGTAGGATGCCGTCAGACGCCCCTTGTCATCCAGTTCCCAGGTTCCGGCCAGGGTGAAGAGGCCGTTCGAATCCCGGCTGATGCCGTAGGCGGTGAAGTCCTGGTCGTCCTCGAAGGTGACATAGGCGGTCCCTTGGTCGGCACCGGCCAGATTGACTTCCCAGGTTCCGACCGGGGAAGGAGCAGCCGCATGGGCGGAAAACCCGAAAAGCGGCAGCACGGCCGCGACAAGCAGGGGGAATTTCATGACATGATGGGGTGAATCAGCGCGGCGAAAATAGACGGAATCCCCCGGAACTCAAGGCCCGCGAGTGACGCGATCGTACGCGCGTCAATCCGCTCCTTCGCCCCGGTCCCGGGCCTCGACCTCCAGCGGAGCCTCCACGTAGCCGTTTATCAGGCACTCCAGGACGTAGCGCCGCATGAAGGGCTCGATCCCGCCGAGCCGTTGATACTGGGCCACATGCACCAGTTCGTGCCGCAGCACCCGCGAGTGGCCCTCCAGGATGTAAATCCCGCGGCCGAGAGCCATTCCGGCGGGCGAAAAGACCGGCAGCCCCCAGCTTTCCGCCAAGCGCAGCAGGGGCTGCGGGACCGGTGCGGGGATCGGGTTCAGCTCCAGCACGCGGACGCCCTCCGGGTCTTCGATTCCCAGTTCCGCGGCAAATGCCAGGGCGTCGATTTCCAGGGGCTTGCCCTCGGCGAGGATGCGCCGCTCGTGGTCCTGCGCCCATCGCGCGGTGGCCGGTGCGATACCGGTCGCCAGCGTGAGCGCGAGACCGAGGGGCAGGATCATGCGAATTGTTCGGCGAGCACGGCCTTCCCGTAGTCACGGTTCATCCGCGCGATGTGATCCACGCTGATTTCCTTCGGGCAGGCGGCCTCGCATTCGTAGTGGTTCGTGCAGTTGCCGAATCCCTCGGCATCCATCTGCCGGACCATCGCCAGCACGCGCTTCTCGCGCTCCGGCTGGCCCTGCGGCAGGTGGCCCAGGTGGGACACCTTGGCGGAGACGAAAAGCATCGCGCTCGCATTCGGACAGGCGGCCACGCAGGCACCGCAGCCGATGCAGGCGGCGGCGTCGAAGGCGGCATCCGCATCGGGCTTCGGGATCGGGATGGAATTGGCATCCACGGCCGATCCGGTGCGCACGTCGATATATCCGCCCGAGGCGATGATGCGGTCCAGGGAGTTCCGGTCCACGATCAGGTCCCGGATCACCGGGAAGGCGCGCGCGCGGAAGGGCTCGATCCAGATCGTGTCCCCGTCCCGGAACTTCCGCATGTGGACCTGGCAGGTGGTGGTTCCGCCCTCCTTGCCGTGCGGCACGCCGTTGATCGTCAGCGAGCACATCCCGCAGATGCCTTCCCGGCAGTCGTGATCGAAGTGGATCGGTTCTCCGCCGTCCCCGATGATCCGCTCGTTGACGATATCGAGCATCTCCAGGAAGGACGCCTCTTCGGGAATTCCCGGGGCGGGGTAGGTTTCGATGCGGCCTTTGTCGTTCGGGCCGTTCTGACGCCAGACCTTCAGCGTGAGGTTCATGATCGGGAAAAGGAGCTCGCCCGCGCGGGTGCCGCCGGGCCTCGCGCCCGAAGGTAGATCCTCGCCCGCCGGGCGCTAGTCGAAAAAGCCGTTTTCCGGCCCGGAAGCATCGGGATTTTTCCTGCCGCGCATGAAACGGGCGATTCCCTCCCGCGGCAGGCCGCCTAGCGTCCGAACAAAGTCTTCTGCGGCACCTCCACGATGTCCCCGGCCTTCAGGCGGGTGAGCTTCTGTTTGTCGTCCCTCAGGTCATGGGTCGTGGCCTTTCCGTCCCGCAGCAGCTTTACCCGGTTGATCGAGCCGAATTCCGTGGCACCGCGGGCGGCCTGGATCGCGGCGTAGAGCGTAAGCTTCTCCTTGAAACGGACCGGGCGGGGAGCCCGGACCTGTCCGCCGACGGTGACGTGGGTTTCGGGTTCCGGCTTCTTTTCCGCACCGTGCAGGGGGACAAGCGCGACCAGCGAGATGGCGATGAGTGCTTTCATGCGCTGCAAGCGTCGCGCAGTTACTTTGTTTTGCAAAGTTAATTCGGCATTTCTCCGCCGCGGGACCGCTCGCCGACCTGCTTCCCGTGCTTGCCGGAAGCCGCGGGGCCTGCGATGACGCGGCTCCGATGATCGAGACCATCGACCTCATCCTGCCCCTCGAGGCCTCCGGGGACGAAGCCGCGTGGCAAGCCGCCGCCGCGAAGAAGCTGGGCGTGCCCGCTTCCCGCGTGACGGGCGTGCGCCTGCTGAAGCATTCCCTCGATGCCCGCCAGCGGGCGGTGAAGGTACAGCTCCGGCTGGAGGTGGGGGTGGACGAGCCCCTGCCTCCGGAGCCCCTGCCGGTGTGGGATACGCCCCCGCTGCCGCGGGAGGCGAAGACGGTCCTGATCGTCGGCTGCGGTCCGGCCGGCATGTTCGCGGCCCTGCGCTGCCTGGAGCTAGGCATGAAGCCGCTGGTGCTGGAGCGCGGGAAGGATGCCTCCGCGCGCCGTTTCGATCTCGCGCCGATCCTCCGCCAAGGCACCGTGATCGAGGATTCGAACTACTGCTTCGGCGAAGGCGGGGCGGGCACCTTCTCGGATGGCAAGCTCTACACCCGCGCCACCAAGCGCGGCCCGGTCGCCCGGGTCTATGAAATCCTGGTCGCCCACGGGGCCCCCCGGCGCATCCTCACGGATGCCCACCCGCACATCGGCTCGAACCTGCTGCCGAACGTGGTCAAGGCCATGCGCGCGTCCATCCTTGCGGGGGGCGGGGAAGTCCGTTTCCAGACCAAAGTCGCCGATTTCATCGTCCGGGGGGACCGTCTCAAGGGCGTCGTGACGGCGCAGGGGGAGGAAATCCCGGGAGACGCCGTCATCCTCGCCACCGGCCACAGCGCGCGGGATATCTACCGGCTGCTCGCCCGGCGGGGCATCCTCATGGAGCGGAAGCCCTTCGCGGTGGGCGTCCGCATCGAGCATCCGCAGCCTTTCATCGATGCCGCGCAGTATCATCTCCGGAAGGACGAGCCGCGTCCGGAACTGCTGCCCGCCGCACGCTATGCCGTCGCCACGAAGATCGGGGAGCGCGGCGTGCACTCCTTCTGCATGTGCCCGGGCGGCTTCATCGTGCCCGCTTCCACCGAAAACGACGAGGTGGTGGTGAACGGCATGAGTCTGGCGCGGCGCGACTCTCCCTTCGCGAATTCCGGGCTGGTGGTCACCGTGGAACCGGAGGACACGGATTCCTATTCCGCGGAGCACGGCGTGCTTTCCGGGATCGCCTACCAGAAGGGGCTGGAAATGGCGGCCAAGCAGGCGGGCGGCGGCGGCCAAGTGGCCCCGGCCCAGCGGGTTGCGGATTTCATGGCGGGGAAGATTTCCGCCGATCTGCCGGAAACGAGCTATTTTCCCGGCGGCAACCCCGCCCCGCTCCACGAGATCCTGCCGCAGGGAATCGTGGAAAGGATGCGCGCCGGACTGAAGCTCTTCGATCGCAAGATCCGCGGCTACGCAGGCCGGGAGGCATTGCTCCTCGGCTTCGAGACCCGCACCAGTTCTCCGGTCCGCATTCCCCGCTCCGACGAAACGCTGGAGCATCCGGAATTGCGCGGGCTCTACCCCTGCGGGGAAGGCGCGGGATATGCCGGCGGCATCGTCAGCGCCGCTCTCGACGGCATGCGCGTGGCGGAAGCCGTGTCGGCTTGAAAACGTGGCGGCACCCGCGTTTTTCCTTTGCGCAATGTTAGATGGGTGCGGGGTCGTAGCCGCAGCGGCCTTTATCATTCCGCGGGCTTGGGTCTGCGGGTTTGAAACCTCCCCGATCTAACATAAAGGCCCCTTGCCGGGGAGGCATGAGCCTTTTTTCTAGGGATTTCTCCCATGGGCAGAATGGAAGGTCGGAGATGCAAGTTCCAATGTAAAGCATTCACTATAAGCGATTTG